>JALHOI010000476.1 GCA_022843085.1 Pseudobdellovibrionaceae bacterium | reverse complement strand
AGCCTTACCTGTCGGTTGCCTCAGCGTTGATCGTTGTGTTTAGCAGAACGTCAGTCGAGGCTGAAAACTCAGGTGCGGCGCTACGTACTTACTACCCGATCGAATCAACCGGAATCGCGACGGGCTTCTTAATTTCAGCGCTGCACCAAGCGGGCCTCGCCACACTCACCCATACTCCGAAACCCATGTTTTTTATGAACGAGGTTCTGAATCTCGATAAAACTTTTCGACCCTACATGATTGTCGTTGCTGGTTATCCGAATGAACCCGTCGAAGTACCTGACATTCGCCGCAAAGCTTTTCATGAAGTGGCCGGCCACTACTAGATCTGAAGACGGTGCCCCAAAAATCCTACTGAACAAATTTATAAAAATCGAAGTTGAGAACGTAGCGCGTCTCGGCGTCGGATTTACCAAAACCAAGTCGGCCGCAAACTTACGGCGGAGTCTAACGGCGCTTGAAGGTAAACGTCTGGCCGTTTTGTCGCAGCTCGAACTCATCGACGACACCGTCAACAGCTGGCTTGAACACGACAATGGCTTGCGCATCGGGAATCGAAAACTCGAAGTCGGATTGGGGCCAAAGCTTCAATCGCGACTGCCCCTTCGGGTAAATTCCCATTTGTCCGCCTTCAACAAATACTTCGGCCGAAAGACCGATCTCAACCGCATCGAAGCTTCCAACTAATCGTGCCTGTGCGGACGCCGTTAAACTCTTGTATTTCTGAATTTCACACGGCACGTCGAACACCGGCGCCAGAAGACAAATGGGTGCGACATCGGTGTTCGAAAGTACAACCGCGCCCAATTTTTCGGATGCATCAAATACGAGATTCGCGCGGTAGCCGCCGGTGGCTCCTCCGTGCGTGAGAACCAAATGACGGCCGAGTTGCGTTGATCGCCACGCAAGTCGCTGAGTTTGAGCGAGCTGCATCGCTTGTCCGATCAAACCTGAATCGGTCGTCATGTTAAAACCAAGAAATCGCAAAAGATCGCGCGCGGTTGTTTTCAGAACACCGGCCGGTTCAAGCACATTCAAATTCCAAAAGGGCATCGGCGAAAAAAAGCTGTCGTGCCCTTGAGCGGCGTTGGCCAGGTCTTGTTGAGCAAGCTCTGCCTTTGTGGAGTGAAGACCGAGCGGATTTAGTAAATTCGCAGCGAGATAGTCGCGATAAGACTGCGAGTTTAATTTCTGAGCGAGTATGTATCCCAACATGCCAAGCCCAACGTTCGAATAAGCGTACGCGTGCGGTCCTGGTTGTGTCTGTTTAAAGCCTTTAAGAAATTCAGAAAGTCGAGTTTCATCGTAGTCTTTGTACGGATTCAACAGATCGGCCGGGGCGAAGTTGTCCGGCATTCGCGGAAGTCCCGACGTGTGAGAGGCGAGCTCTTGAAACGTTATTTTTCCGGCGTCGGTCCCTTTCAGCTCGGGCCAAAAACGTTCAACGGAATCTTCAAGTCGAAGCGTGCCTTTTAAGACCTCGAGGGCCAGAAGCGTAGCCGTATAGGTCTTTGTGATCGAGCCCATTTCAAAGAAGGTATCGGCGTCAGGTGGCGCACTACCGCCACGCACCTTCTCGCCGTAACTCCAAAAATGAATCTCGCGGTCTTTCATCACGCCGACGACGAGACCGACCTGACTTTCATTCAAAAAATGCTTTTCGACGTTGGCGTCGATCTTCGTTTTGAGTTCTTCAGACCACGTCGATGCTTTCGCAGCTTCGGTCGAAACAACAACGACACTCGAAAGTAGAAGATTGAAACACGACTTGAAGCGCAGCTGATTCATAGCGCTGGACGTAACCCACCCTCGTCCGCGCGGTCAATTCACGGCCGCCTCCGGCGACCTCTCGTCGCCGCTTCAAGTCACGCCCACTTCTTCCGAAAAGCCGTTATGCGCTGCGCGAGTCGTGTTGGAACCCTCATTTTGCCGCTTGTCGTAACGCTCGTGGCACCGCGAGCCGCCCCCGAGCCAGAGACCGTGGACGAGATTTCTACCCAGACCGCAAGACCCTCGGTGAAGGTCGAGTCTGTGACAGACTTGAACGATCCGCGCCTTACAGAGGGCTATCGATTTATGATGGCCGACTTCGTCAAAGCCGGTGGTCGAGGCCGCACTTTCTACGTCCGCACCGAGTACAAACCCGCCGCCGGCCCTTACCTAGCCGTCGATCGACTGCCGCCTTCAGTCGTCCCAACTGGCGCTTCGCTTTTCACGCGAGACCCGCAAATCCTAGCGGCTCTTGAAAAAATCAAACGCGACGGAACTCCGCTTCTTCTTCAATCGACCGAGAAACAAATCGACGCGCAGGTCTTTGTCGACGACGAACTTGGACGTCCGCTAAGGAACAAGGCTTTTCCGCAATCAAAAAAAACTTTCGTGCTCTCGGTCTCGCCATCGATGACCTTCATCCGATTCGGCGTGTCGTCGTAACAGCCGCAGAGCAGGAGCAGGGGCAGAGCGAGGAGCGGGCGGTAGCGGCGCTGCATTGTGAAGCGCTCCA
>JALHOI010000475.1 GCA_022843085.1 Pseudobdellovibrionaceae bacterium | reverse complement strand
ATAAAAGTCCTGGCGAATTCGAAGCCGAAGTTATGAAGTTAAAACCAGCCAAGCGCCCCGTGCAGAAAGTCTGGGGTCACGCTGTCTGATTGACGGGGCTCACTCCAGTCATCGATACACCTTGGTGATCTGTTCCGAAGCTAGACCAGCGCGAACATAGAAGGATTCGACAATAACTTAGGAACGAGAAATCGCCGAAGGACGGTTGGTGTCGCTTCTCGGCTGCGCATTCGAAGCCGGCGGATGGTCGATTCCGATCAGCTAAATAGACCCTACGTGCAGCCGAAGGCAGTTTTGGCCACGATCGCGTGCCTTATCGATTTCGGTGCTTCAGATCGTTTCGCTTTTGGGTCATACGGTCGCGTCGAGCTAAACTTAACAATAGAAACTCTATGAAGCCCGGTTATCATGTAAGGGGTATGCCAATCTTGTCGTCTATCTGCCTATCTATTTTCATTGCTGCTATGGTTTTCATCCTGCCCGTCGGCGCGGACTCTTTGTACCGACATCCGGCAATGAACTCGCCTGAGAATACAATTATGGCAGAAGGTTATTCGCTTTCGACACAGGTGGTGTCTCGCCGCGACCTCGACGAATCTCGGAAGAATCACCGAGATAAAGTCGAAGCCTACTTAAATGATCCAGGAGTTAAAAAAATTCGCGAGAGAGCTTACCAAACTCTCTATGGTGTCTCTCCCGACGCTGTGCTTAAACTACCGTGCGATTTAGGCGCAAAATTTGGCCCACGGGGTATCAACATATCGTTAGAGTCCGAATGGCACAATGATAAGCAGGCGCATGATCGCAAATCCGTTCTTTTGAACCGCGCGAATAACGGTGAATTGGCGCTCCTGACTGAATCAGATATGGCGCCCACAAAGGATATGAGTCCGAGAGATCTTGCAGTTTTGCGAATGGGTCTCGCGCGCTCCGCGCAGGCGCTAGGCTCGAGTGAAAGCAATCCGCGGTTTGTTTATGCAATTGACGATGCAAGGGTGCGGGCCCTTAGTCTAGAGCAGCCGAACGATTCTGAGCGTGAGCTTCGTTTTGTGACGGAGGTATTCAGGAATCCCGTCCTACGACGCATCCTCGCTGCCATTAAACGAGAAGACATCGAACTTCATTGCAAAATAATTTCGCGCAACGACTCGCTATCTGTGTGTGCTCTGAATCTACAGAATCAAATAAGAACGCTTGAACGTTCGTTCAAACAACTTGATGAGAAACCGGGCGCGGATCTTAGTAAACAAAGATTTTCACTTGAGGATTTGCGACTTTGGATGCTCCTCAGTAGCAAAGCAAATTTGGCTTATCCCGACGTGGATCAACTCAGTCGAAAACACTCATCTCTGCTGATTGATCTTCGTGACCACGCCATGAGCCAGAACGTTTTAGATCGACTTTGCGTTCAAGTCGGCGATGTTCGTGACTTTCACGTCGCTATCGGATTTCTTCACACCGAAGGCATGAAGGCGCGCCTTGAGCGGGCGTTGAGCGGTGTGAAAGTATTGATTGTTGATAAGAACGCATCGGTGGACATCCCGGTCCTTGATCTACAAAAAAACACATCACCTATTAGAAAGTAAATCCGGGATAGCTTATTGCTTCATTCAGCCTGCGATTTGAAAGGTGCTGATCAAGCGATCACGTCTTTTGAAGCGAAAATTCAAACCGGAAATCTTCGACAACACCACGCTCGACATTTCGAGCACAAATCAGCCGCGTAACAAGTGCTTTAAAGTGCGCCCTTCACCGTAGACAGTGTCCATAAGGTTTTTGGAGCAGATGGTTGGCCTCAACAGCGACGAGTGGTATGTCCACGAACGTTGCGGAACAGAGGACCAGATGGAAATTTTCACACCGCCAGAAGTAAAAGCGAAGCGACCGCCCGGACGACGACCGAAGCATTCCGAAGCTTACCAGGAGATGGTTGCTAAGAAAGTGTCTCAAGGCATGAGCTATCGTGAAGCAGGAAAGGCGTTCGGTCTTTCACACGGGTCAATTGCTAACATCCTGAAAAAGTTCGAAGCCGGAAAACTGAAAGAGAAACGTAAAGAAACTTCGACTCGTTACAAAAACGAAGTTGAAAGCTATCGGCATCAAAAACAGATCAACGATTTGAAGATCGAGGTGGCCGATCTTTACCTCGAGAACTTGATGTTAAAAAAAATGTTAGAGCACTCTCTACAAAAGAGAAAAGAGAGTTCATCCGACATCACCTCGGAAAATTTGGATCTGTTGCCAGGGCGTGCAAAATGACCGGCCTATCAAGATCGGCTTACTACCGAAAATCAGTTCGCGAAGAAAAGCTGCTGAAGAGTGATCTCGAGATGAAAGCGATAATCGATGAGATCCACCAAGAGCTTCCCGGGTACGGCTATCGCCGTGTTCGAGAGTACCTGCTTCGCGAGGGAAAAACAGTAAATCCCAAGCGGATCAGAAGAGTCATGAAGAGGTACGGAATCTTTTCTTGCGTGAAGAAAATGATGAAACCAAGAGGCACGC
>JALHOI010000474.1:1207-2523 GCA_022843085.1 Pseudobdellovibrionaceae bacterium | reverse complement strand
CCGATGCCACGGCCAGAGATTCGCAGTCACGTCCCTTGGTGAGACCGACGTTTTCAGACATACGAATCAAGAGCTGGCCACAAAAAAGAAGCTGCTGTTCGCTGGGTGCCGCATTGCTGGAAAGAACATCTTTCAGCGATCCACTTGAGATTTCCGAGAGGTCGTCTTTGATTGAGATCGACGAATCGCCGGCCATCACAAGCTCAAGAACCGAATTGATCGCATTCGAATTCGGAACCTTTTCAACCTCACGAGCCGAGATACTTTCGATCTCACCGGACTTTTTGGATACATCCGCTTTTGAGACGATTTGTCCGTCGAATAAGGTATCGTCACTAGGTGTTCCTGATTTTTTCGTTCCGCTTTTCGCCGACGCTTTTCGATCGGAATCACGAAGCGGCCTGAAGGTAAACCGCGCCGCCAGCCCCGAACGCTTGAAGGGGGACTGGATGACGGGACCACAAACCGACGACAGATACTGCACAACAACGGATTCCGAAGTCATTTTCGCTTCGGCGCTCGTGGGAGTCGATTCCGCATCTTTGTAGCTCAACTGGAAGGCGGCGACATGATCGATGCCGACGCGTCCTTTTTTCGAAATCATCTGAAAACTGGGAACGACATCTTGATTGATCGCTTTGCCATCGGCGCCCTTGCGGCAGACTTTTGTCGAAGCAGTCTCAAAGGTTTTTAGCGAGGCAGAAAGCTTGCTCGATGTGCAGGCCTCAAGTTTTTGGGCCATTGCTGACTTTGGCGCGAACTGCACTGTGACTTTGCCGGCGTCTCCGGACGAGCAAGCCGTTCCAAGGAGCGAAAGTCCTCCAACCAGCGAGACCGCCAACATCGAAGAACTCCACAAACTTGCGTTTTGTACCTTCACGAAAGACCTCCAACCGACGTTCACTGGCCACGTTTAATGGCGCGCCAAGGACGAGCTTGACCGGTGGCAGAGGTTGCAAAAGTCGGTACATGGCTTCGGACCCCGGGCGGACGGTCTTCCGAGAGATAACCCTCTGGCGCTAACCCAGTTCAAGCCTGGGCGAGCCAAATTTCGTCACCACCTCGGCCCTCGCCGGCCTTTAGTGGGGTGCGGGAACTTCGTAGAAGTATTCGTCAGTCTATCGCTCTAAGATTCAAGTCGCGGTAGGTATGGGGCCATCACCGGCGTGCCGAGCTTTTGAACAGCTTGAAAAACGTTGTGCTCGCGGCAAAGAACCCTGGCATTTTGTACGCTGCCTTCTCCGCCGAGCGCCAAGGGCGTTCGATGATCAAATTCTAAATAATGCCTAGCTTCGCAGCGGCGTCCAAGTGCAGAC
>JALHOI010000474.1:0-1197 GCA_022843085.1 Pseudobdellovibrionaceae bacterium | reverse complement strand
GCTTTGGCTGTCTGTTTTGACTCGCGAATCGGCGGGGCTTCCCCGAGTTCGCGTTTCTTCTTGGCGAGTTCTTTTCTCGCTATGTTTAACAACAGATCTTTTGTGTTTTGAGTTTTGCTTTGCAGTCGCCGCAGGTCTTCGATCACCGACATCTCTTCTTGGGTCAAATCTAAGGTCAACCGCGTGCCGCCCGTCGCAAGATGCTTTTCAGGAATCGGGTGAGCGCTAAGAGTCACTGGACGTTCACGAACGAGAACCTTTTCGGCCGCTCGTTTCGAAAGTCCTGAAAGTTGCAAAATCACCGACTTCGTTTGCTCAATTGAAACTTCAACTTTCGTTTCCCGCTCGTGCGCGCGAATTGCGACTCGCGCTTGCGAAACTGCCGACAGACTCAGTTCGCCGGACTCAATCTTCTTTTCAATCTCGACAATTTCTCGCATCGCCCGCATGGCTTCAATACGACGGCTGGCTGCGGCTTCTGAATATCCGAGCTGACCGGTGCAATAGGCAAAAAGACTTGGGTAGCCGAGTTCGGCGTAGACCATTCGCCTCTCGATTTCACGAAGAAGCCTTAGGACTTCAACAGTCGCCCGCCTCTCCTCACGCACGAAGAATTGGATTTTGTGATTTAGCTCTTGATTCGTAAATCGTGACAGCGAGTGTGCTTGCAAAGCGGACCTTCTTTCATATCGATTGATTTTTTGAGCGATTGATTCTTTTCCTTCAAAGAACTCCACCCTAACATCGGTTCTAAATTCGAAAGCTTCCTCACTCACGGCCTTATGGCGGAAAGCCCTTTCGACGCGAAGACCGCGGAGCAGCTGGGGGCGATCGCGCTCAGCAGTGGACGTCGTGCGAGCAAAGAAGTGATGCCGTGGACGAAGTATCGACAATGATTCGAGACTCGAAAAACTGAACGAAAGCATCGTCAATCAGTTTCGTGATGCGCCGAAAAGTTTTTCGAACAAATTTAGTCAAAGAGATTCGCCAGAGAAATAATCAGAGAAATAATCAGAAAAAACGGCACGAGAAAATCGCCGACAAAATTCAGACCGAGAATAGATCAGAAACATTGCAAACTAAGTCACCACAAGAGAAGCCGCTACAAGGTAAGCCACCGCAAGAATGGTCGAGAGAGGTTTTTTTGTTTCGCGAGGAACGCGGCGTTTTGTCGAGTTAGTCCTATCTAAGTCTCCT
>JALHOI010000473.1 GCA_022843085.1 Pseudobdellovibrionaceae bacterium | reverse complement strand
CGGCTTTGAACCGGTTCCCTTTGGTCGGATTGCGCAACGATTGCCCCCATGCAAGCGATAGAATCATCCCAACCGTAACGAGTTGTTCCCATGCGAGCAGCTTCGCGGAGCGGATTCAAAATTATCGCTTGAAAGATTCGATGAAAATGCTCGTGACCGAGAATTCCGGCATTCAGCGAAACGAATAGTTTTGAGCCGACGTAGGGAACAACGAAGAGAGAATCTAAACGACCATCGTAAATCGCATTGTTCACAATCACGGGCGAAGATGGTTTTTCCGCAACTCTTGAGAGTAGACCAATTCGCGATTTCGTTTTTAAAAATTTTGCGACTCCCGTCGCTTGGTCAATTTCAGATAATTTCTCAAGGTGCGCGTACATCGTTGCGGCCTGCAGGGTCACGAAGTCGGCAGGAACACGGCGAGATCCGTCGCGAATATAGCGCCCAAGGGCTTCTCCGCCAACGACCGACCCTTCAGAAAGTCGGGGGTCAATGATGATCTCGCCGACATCGCCTTGAAACCTATCCGGATCTCGAAAAGTTAACAGGCTGATGTCTTGAAGGGTGTAGTTTCCCTTGGAGTCGAGCCACGGAAGACGGTACACCGAAGCCTGGGTCGAGCCTTCACTTGCCTCTTGAACAGGAGCACACCCGGTCGGAAGCGCTGCGCCCAAACCGACCAGCAGAAGCAGCCCGAGATATCTCTTTGCAAAGGAATCCGATAAACCCACGTCTGCCCCCAAAACCGACGTTAGAGCACGGTGCGGGCCGGACTACCAAACTCGAAAAGGTCGTAAAGTGCTGCAGGAGAACGAGATTTCGATGTCACATGAAGGTTCTACACCGGGTCTGGAGGCGATTACACGTGGCCTCAATCCTCCTCAGCTCGAAGCCGTAATGACGCTCGACGGCCCTCTGCTCATATTAGCCGGCGCAGGGTCAGGTAAGACCCGAGTTCTAACTCACCGAATTGCCAATTTGATTGCTTCGGGTCGCGCAACTCCGGATCAAATTCTCGCCGTCACATTTACAAATAAAGCAGCGCGCGAAATGGAAAAACGAACGCAGGGACTGCTGCAAGCGCTGCGTCTGCCGGGCGCAGCTCCAACCGGCGGCAATAACTGGTCGATGCGTGGCCGTATGTGGATATCGACTTTTCACTCGATCGGCGCACGCCTGCTTCGCGAGCACATTGAACTCTTAGACTACCGCCCATTTTTTGGAATTTATGATTCTGGTGAACAGCTTGCGATGGTCAAAAAAGTGTGTGCGGCTCTTGGTTTAGATGAAAAATTGCACCCTTCTAAAAACTTTTGTAGCCGTATCAACGCCGTAAAAACTGACGGCCTGATGCCGGAAGATGTTCGAAAACGTCGGCACTTGATGGACGATCAACAGCTTGCCGTCTTCGAACGCTATGAAGAAGAAATGAAGCGCGCCAATGCGCTCGACTTTGGTGATCTGCTGATAAAAACCCACCAGCTTTTTACCGACTATCCCGCGGTTCTTGACGCCTACCGATCGCAGTTTCGATACATCATGGTCGACGAGTATCAGGATACGAATTCGGTCCAGTACAAAATCGTTCGACTTCTTGCGGACGAACATCAAAACCTGTGTGTCGTCGGCGACGAAGATCAGTCGATCTATTCATGGCGCGGAGCCGACATCCAAAATATTCTTTCGTTCGAAAAGGACTTTCCGAACACAAAAGTCGTGAAGCTTGAAGAGAACTACCGATCGACTCAGACGATTATTGGCGCGGCGACTCACGTCATCCGCAACAATACTCAGCGCAAAGACAAAACGCTTTTTACCAATAATCCCCTCGGCGAGCCAATCATCGTTCGCGAAGAAAATAACGAATACGACGAAGCTCGATTCGCAGTAAATGAAATCGCAAAGCTTCTACGAGAAAGCGATGTTTCTCCCGAAGAGATTGCGGTCTTTTATCGAACAAACGCGCAAAGCCGCGTGCTTGAAGAACAGTTTCGCTCGCGCGCGATTCCCTACCGCCTTGTCGGCGGAATGAAGTTCTATGACCGAATGGAAGTAAAAGACATTTTGGGGTACTTGAAACTCGTCTTAAACCCCGGCGACGATATCAGCTTCAAGCGCGTGATCAATGTTCCTGCACGCGGAATCGGAAAAACAACCGTCGAGCGTATCGAAGAAATTTCGAACACAAGTCGAATTTCGATGATTGATGCCGCGACGATGGCGATCGACAGTCGGGAATTTAATTCGGGCACGACTTCAAAATTAAGAAGTTTTTTGAACCTGCTCGAAAGCCTGCGCGAAGAAGCACGCCAAGTTTCTCTTCCTGATCTTTCTATCGCGGTTGTCGATAAAACTGAGTATGCGAAACGGCTGATTACTGAAGGTACTCCCGAATCCGAAGCGCGACTGCAAAACTTAGAAGAACTTCAGAATGCAATTTCGAAGTTTGCTGAAGAACGCGGCGAAGAAGGTCATCTTCAATCGTTTCTCGAAGAAATGGCGTTGGTTAGCGATGCCGACGAT
>JALHOI010000472.1 GCA_022843085.1 Pseudobdellovibrionaceae bacterium | reverse complement strand
TTTCTTATTAAACGAGCCAGTGAGGAGTATCTATGGCAGGCGTAAACAAAGTCATTATCGTGGGTCGGCTTGGAGCAGATCCTGAGACAAAGCAAGTTGGCAACGGTGGAACGGTCGCTCGTTTGAGCGTCGCAACGAGCGAAAATTGGGTCGACAAAGAAGGCCAAAAGCAAGAGCGCACCGAATGGCACCGAATCGTCGTTTGGGGGAAGCTCGCGGAGATTTGCGGTCGTCACCTCGGAAAAGGACGGCAAGTTTATGTCGAAGGGCGCCTTCAGACCCGCTCGTGGGAAGACAACGGCCAGAAAAAGTATTCGACTGAAATCGTCGCCAACACCGTTCAGTTCCTTGGTGCTCCGAACGAACGAAGCGAAGGCGCTATGACCTCGGGCGGCGGCTCTTCGTACAATCAAGCACCTCGTTCGAACACTCCACGCGCCAACGCTTCGAACGCGGATGACGGCGGCGGCTTTCAAGACTTTAGTCCTGAACCAAGTTTTGATAGCTCGGAAGATATTCCGTTCTAATGCCAACCTTGAGACCGCTGACAAGGCTGAAATTACGAAGACCGGTGCGTTTCACCGGTCTTCTTTTTGTCCTTTGCTGTCTGTCGACCGGCTGCACGCTGTATGCGAACTCGGATCGCGAATCGTTTAATTCAAACGCTATTTCACAGCCGGCGTCACAGCCGGCGTCAAAGGTCGCGCCGCAGTCAGATGTGGGGTCGGCAAACGTTGATGCGACTACTCGTTGCTTCGTAAAATTAGTGAAGCCGTTGTCTCGCGATCTGGTCGCCATCGAATGTATTTCCAATGGATCCGCTAGGACAATTGTCCGGGTCTCGCGGCTTCCTTGATGCGTTAAGATAAGCCTCGCTTTACGATATCGACAGCGGGGTCATCATGTATCGAACAAGCGCAGCCGTTTTGGGGTTCGTTCTCTCGGGATTCGTTCTCGCAGGGTTCGCCTCGATCTTCTCAAGTCATGCAAACGCCTCGGCCGTCGAAAAGGTGCGCGGTACTCAAGCGATTGTGGTCTTTGATGAGGACGAAGAGCCGGAACCCGGCGACAAATTCTTCGCGATGGAAGGCGGAAAGAAAAAGGCGATACTTGAAGTCGTTCAATTCAAAAACGGAAAAGCGAAAGTGAAAATCGCAAAGGGAAAAGCGAAAGCGGGAATGACCGTCGTAGCGGCACGAGCGAAACGCACAGCGGTTGCCGCTGATGCCGAGGAAGAAGTTCCCGAGAGTTCAAAGAGCAAAAAAAAGATGCGAACAGCAGGCGCCGCGACATTATTTAAAGATGTTACTTTGGGTGCTGTGGTCGGCTACTCGCTTGATTCACAATCCGTGACGCCTGTTGGCTTACCGACTCAAGCCATGACCGGTTCTGGTTTAAGCGTGAAAGGTTTTGCTGACATCCCCGTCATGGGACAACTAGGTCTTCTCACTCGCGGCGGCGTCGAACAGTTCAACGTTCAGTCGGCAGATTCAAAAACAGAAATCATGTACGGGGTCGTCGATCTGATGCTGAAGTATTCGTTAAGCGAATCCGGATTTGTTCCATTTGCGATGGCGGGACTAGGCATTCATTTCCCGATTTCAAAGTCCTCAAACATTCTTTCGGCCAACAATATTTCGCCGACAACCGTCTTCTACGGCGGTGGAGGATTTAACTACGCTATTGGCGGTTCAAGCTACTTGCAGCTCACAGCCGAGTACGGAATGTTCCCGCCCTCAAACGACGTCTCGACCTCGTTCATCTCAGCCCGCACTGGGATGGGCTTCCGGTTCTAAAGGTGCCAGGCCCTGTTTCTTGTCCTAACGCATTAAATATCCGAATGGCGGCCGCTGTTTGGAGTGCTTAAAATCTTTCGACGGCGATAATACCGGGGATTTTCTGCAGATCGGCGATGATCTGGGACAGATGAGATTTGTCACGCACCGAAATTTCGAATTGCGAAACCGCTTTTTTATCTTTCGTCGTGCGAGCCTGCACACCCAAAATATTCGCGCTTCGGGCCGAGAAGGTTTCGGTCATACTCTTTAGCAGGCCCGGAATATCCTGACTGATGACACGAACTCGGACATTTCGCGTCTGACCTTCAGGCGTGCTTTCGACCGTCCAACCGACATCGATGCGGCGCTCGTTGTCGACTTCGAAAGCCTTTTCGCAGTCCGACCGATGAATCGTAATTCCCCGGCCGCGCGTGATGAATCCTAAAATCGGATCACCTGGTATCGGGTTGCAGCATCGGGCAAATCGCACGAGGAGATCGTCAAGTCCGTCGACACGAATGATCGATTTGGACTTTGCGTTTTTCTTGTTGTTGTTTGCGTTCGAGAACACTTTTTCAAGAAACGTCTTCGGCTTGTCTTCGATCGCGACCGGCGGCTTAAGCTCGGGCTCGAACGTCATCAAAACGTCGTTCGCCGTGACTTTGCCGTAGCCAATTTGAACGTGAAGGTCGTCGAGATCGTGCACTTTAAAGTGTTTGGCGATTCGGTCGAATTCTTTTGAAGGCCGAAGGTACTG
>JALHOI010000471.1 GCA_022843085.1 Pseudobdellovibrionaceae bacterium | reverse complement strand
TGGATGGGCAGTGTCGCGAGACCTCTCGCACAAGTTCTGTTTAAAAAGCTTAGACGTGGCCGTGAAGCGCTTTAAGCCGCCGAAGGGAATCATTCATCACTCGGATAGAGGCGTTCAATACTGCTGCCAGGATTACGTTAAATATCTTTTGGAAAACGGCTTCGAGATCTCGATGTCTCGAACCGCGACACCGGAAGATAACGCCTACATCGAATCATTTTTTAAAACGCTGAAGAACGAAGAAATTTTCTTTAAGGATTACCAAACGTTTTCTGACGTAAAAGAAAACTTGCCGAGATTCATCGATGAGATTTACAACACAAAACGACTTCACTCCGCGCTCGGTTATAAAACACCGAGCGAGTTCGAAGATGAAGTTTTGAAACTTAAACTCGCTGACCGTCCCGTGCAAAAACTTTGGGGATACTGTGTCTAGTCAGGGTCGCACTCCAGTTTGTGCCCTCGCGATTTGTTACTACTCGTTTTTACGTTTCGCCAACGACCGACGCGACTTGCTCCAGTTCGTAACTTCTTCGGCCATGGCTACGAAATTGAATCTATAGAAAAGTAAAAAAATGAGTCTTTTATCTACCACACAGAATTAAACCAATTGAGCTTGAGAAAATTCCGACTGCTGCATTAGGCCTGCAAGGGATAATCAAATTAGCGAGTAATCAGAATAATCAAAGGAAGTTCCATGGCTATCCAGACCGCAGTTCACGCTCTTAAAACTAAGTTTCTCGTCTTCGTTTTCGCGTTTGCATCACTAACTATGTTCGCTCATTCGTCTGCTGCGACGACCACGCTTTCCGACATCGAAAACTTTGCCGATGCTCTTCAATTCGAAATCCAAAACAACCCGTATCTTACTCTCGAAGACTTGGGCAGGAAAACTGGGGACCTCGCCCTGAAATACCAGATTGATCTTGAACAATTGGCGGCATCGATGGCGATGCGGCAAGACTATCAACAGATTGCTTCGGAGCTAGCTAACGGTTCGATTTCACTTAATGACTCCTACTCTAAGCTCACAGAAAAGTCTCGCTTTCACAAAACCGGTGGAGCCGGCGGACCAGTACCAGGCCCGATCACAATCGGTCTTCTGGCCGTTGTAGCTTGGAAAGCCGTCGTCGCCACGGCCGTCGTCGTAGGGTTCGTTTACGGCGTCAGAGAACTCTACGAACTCATGCACGAAAACGACGTCACCTGCGAAAAGGGCCAATATTACCTTCGCAAGAAAGTCCGAAATGCCGCCTACATGGCCGCCGGCGAGCTTGTCATGATTTCGCCGGCCATCGTGGCCAAAGTCTTTGGCCAAAAGCAATCCGATTGCACACCAGACAAGATCGAATACTTTAAATCCAGTTTCGGTCATAACTGAGCCCTTTTAAAATTCGCGCGGGCGACGACAGCAATGAACCGAAACTCGATCTCGTACAAAGCTCAATCGATCCAAGCCTGCGCGGAATCAGGGTCACCTGAGTCTTCGAGGGCAGCTCTGGGAGGGGACAAATTCGACGTTTTTGAAACTGGCCGCATGACCGCAGCTTGAGGGCGGGCTTCAGTAGCGCGACGTGTGGCGGTCATTTAGCGACGGTTTGTGACCTACGCCAAAAACTTCCGGCGGGGACGGAACAACTCCGGATTGAGCGCGTCGAACTTTTCAGTCGAGTCACGACGGGGAAACGAAAAGGCCCCGCTCAGATAAGCGAAGCCACCCGTTCAATTTGCGACCGAGATCGCAGTGTCATCTGATTGCGGCTATTTTTGGTTAGCTCCACAATACCCAAAGACAACTAGATCGCCGCGCCAGTATTTTCTTGCCAGTGCTCGACGAGGAGCATTCTCGAGATCTAACAACAAGTCATAGCCATAATACCTCTTACAAATGTCCTGCAGGCGCCCCGCTGCTTCCTTGAGACATTCATCTCGGCAAGATCCCCATTGGTTGGTTGATGGGTCCGATACAGTCCAGACGGGAACTTTGGCTGGATTCTGAGCATCGCTCACGAAAGGAATGAAAATGCTAAAAACAATTAGAATATTCAACGCACGTGCAGCCATATGAATCCCTTTACGTTAGGTTCGCGATTCTCAAAACCGATTTAAGCAATGAAGAGGCCATTCTGAGGGTTCGCTTAACGCTTGCAGACTGAATTAGCGTGCCAACGTTTTTGACATGCGGGCTGTTTATTCAAAAGTACTCGCGAGCTGTATGTGTTGTGAACAAAACCCAATGGCATGCGGAAGGGCAACCGGTCACTATTCCTATGAGATTTAACTCAGTCGAAATGGGAAAAGGCGGCGAGCACGCCGCCGAAGTCGGCAGGTGCCATGTCCGAATCTTTTCGCGCCACTGCACCAAAAGCGGCGAAGGCCAGAGGCCGAAGGTCGCCGCGTTTCAGCGGCGACACAAACAGATTTTCGTTGAGGCGCGGCGGATCTCCACGGTTAACTGTCTATCACAGCGAGTCATAGAGAAAATAAGCACGGCGAATTTCCATCGATAAGATCGGTTTACCACAACTAATTTTATTGAAAGAGAAGGCGCCGTGC
>JALHOI010000470.1 GCA_022843085.1 Pseudobdellovibrionaceae bacterium | reverse complement strand
ACTGGCACGCGGCCACTTGCTCGTTGAAGACGTACCTGGTGTGGGCAAAACGACGTTGGTTAAAACTTTGGCCCATCTACTGAGTCTGCCGCTGACGCGTGTGCAGTTTACGAACGATCTCTTGCCTGGTGATCTTCTGGGGGGCCGAGTGTTTGATGCGAGAACCGCCTCATTTGCGGTCGTCAAAGGCCCGCTGTTTTCTCCGTTTGTCCTGGCCGACGAGCTGAATCGCGCGACTCCGAAAACACAGTCAGCTTGTCTACAGGCTATGGAAGAACGGCAGATTTCGATCGACGGCGAAACGTACCAACTTCCCGAACCCTTCTTTGTAATCGCGACCCAAAACCCGAGACAGCAGATCGGAACTTACCCGCTACCCGAATCTCAGCTCGATCGGTTCCTGATGAGAATCGGGCTCGGATACCCTGATCGCCAATCTGAAAAAAGACTTTTGAAAGACGGCATTTCGGCCGGCGGGCCGGCTGATAAGATCGTGAACCTCGAGCCGGTGTTTGATCGTGAGTCGCTGCTGCATCACCAAAGTGCGGTCGACGCCGTTCATTTGTCAGATGCGATCGTCGACTATATTCAAGCCATCGCTTCGAAAACACGCGAGAGTGGAGTTTCTGGCGAGGGTTTGTCGCCGAGAGGCGCACTTGCTTTAGCGCGAGCATCGCGCGCCTGGGCGTATCTTCAAGGCCGCATGATGACGCTTCCTGAGGACGTGCAAGCGGTGACTGTTCCGGTGCTATCACATCGATTGAATCCGACAGAAGACCCCTCCGGCGAAACAGGTCGAAGAAAGGCCGAAGATGTCCTCGCTCAAGTCAAAGCCATCTAAATCAACGGCAAGTCTAATTCGCGACGGCTGGACGCGATTTGGTCGCGTCTACATTTTGCCGACGGGTTTTGGAGCTTCTTTTCTTGCCGGCTCATTTTTGATGCTTTTGATCGGCTCGGCCTACGAAAACAATCTGGTAAATCTTCTCGGGTTTTTCATGATGGCCATTCTTTTCACGGCGATGATTGCCACGCACAACAACATCAATGGAGTTGAAATCGCGCGTGTCGAATCTGTATACGGCTTTGCCGGTGAAACGTTTCCGGTCTCAATCGTCGTGCGCAACACAACAAAAAGTCCCAAATCGAATTGTGAATTCTCAATTCGTGGATTCAAAAAAGTCGCTCAGTATGACGCGCGTTCGACGATTTCTCCTGGCAGCGATGCAAGACTTCTCGCAAGTTTTGATTCACCTCAACGCGGGACGCACCACCTTAAAAGATTCACGCTTTCGACGAGCGCACCATTCGGTCTTTTTCGAGCTTGGCAAATTCGCCCGTCCGACGCCGTGGCGGTCGTCTACCCAAGACGGGTCGGCGATCTGGCGTGGACAGTTTCTTCAGGATTAAAAATCGGAGATCTGAACCGCGGAAGCGGCGCCGAAGATTACAAACAGCATCGCGCGTACCAGGCCGGCGACAACCTGCGGCGAGTTGATTGGCAAGCCTATGCCCGCGGCCGCTCTTTGATGACCAAAGAGTACGACGAACCAACTGGTGAAGGCCTACATTTCGACTTCCATCGGCTTCATGCGATTGACAATGAAGCAAAGCTTGAACAGCTTTCAAAGTGGATAGACCTCGCGATCAACCGGGGACAGAGCTTTTCAATCTCGATTCCTGGAAAAAAGATGGGCCCTGATCAGGGCCTTGCGTTCGCGCATCGAGCTTGGCAAGAGCTTGCAAAATTTGACTCTCGCGCAGACAGGGATTCGGCCTAATGGCGCTTCAGGCCCGCTCGGATATGGAGCTCTGGGACCGGCCGTTTCAGACACAGCTCGTGGGCGTTCTTGCTATCAACGTTGCAGGCCACGCCCTCAACGTTTCATGGTGGGTTCTCTTGGCATCAGCCATCGCGCTTGCGTGGAAGTTGAGCCATCTTTACCTCGGTTGGGTGCTTCCAAAGAAGCCGGTGCTTTATGGTCTTGGCGCAATAATAGGCGCTGCTATTATCTGGGAAAACCAGACCATGCTGGGACATGAGGCGGCAACCCCCGTACTCGTTTTTCTTGCTTCTCTGAAGCTGCTTGAGACTAACCAAGACCGCGACGCGAAATTTATCATCGTAACAAGCTACTTCCTACTGATGGCGCACCTGCTTCACTCGCAGTCGCTTGGTTCGACTTTTTTCATGGCCTTCGACGTCGCGATGATCACCATTTTGATGTTTCAATTGCACCGATCTGATCGCACCATCAGCGCGCGAACGCTTCGACCAATCGTCCGACTTCTCATTTTCACTATACCAGTTTGGCTCTGCCTTTTTATCATCTTTCCGCGTTTCACGATGCGACTCATGCGCACGGCGACACCAGCGCAAGCAGCCGGCTTCAATGAAGGGCTTGATCCCGGCAGTGTTTCAAACTTGGCACAAAGTGACGAGGTCGCGTTTCGCGTTCAATTTCGCAGCGGTAAACGTCGCAGTCCCGAACAATTGTACTGGCGCGGCGCTACCCTCTATGACGGTGAGGGCCTTAAATGGCGGCCGCGAGATGAACTTG
>JALHOI010000469.1 GCA_022843085.1 Pseudobdellovibrionaceae bacterium | reverse complement strand
CTCGGTGCAGCCGTCACACGAATAGCAAGTCCAAGCGCGCCGCCGGGCAAAGCCATTCTTCTTGGAGCCGTGGGTGGAATTGCGGCTGGCGTTAGGCGTGTTCATGGGCCCTGTGGTTCGGCTCATCGATCATCGTAAAGTTGCGTCGACTGAGACTTTACCGTTTGAGGCTCAGATTCTGATTCAAGAGGTTGCACATCACCAGAAAGAGTCCTTAGAGCGCAGACGCGACAGCGAATAAAGCGAAAGCTTTGCTCAGAATTTCCGTCAGCATCTGTCTTCTGCACCGATCGGTGTTTTTTGTGGAGTCGAGACGACGCGATCAATTCAAAGCGTCCACCTCTCAAGCTAGGCCTGCCAGCGCTGACGTTGACAAAGTTTGAGGTTCTGCGACCCTGGTAATCAATGCAGAGTTTATCGTCCGACGAAATCATCCAAAGATTGAAACTTGTTGCAGTGTCTTATGACGAGGTTCTCGCCCTTCTGAAGCGAGACCATTTGTTTTTTCCCGCGGGATCGGGCGCATCTGTCGACGTTCTTGAAGGATACTCAAACGAAGAAGAATATTTTGAAGATTACCGGCGGCAAATCTATTTCTCAGCCGATGATTTGGTCTGGTCGGACGAATGGAATTTCGAATGGAACGATCGAGGGATGCTCGTTACAGCCGGAAGCTTCACGTGTGTCGGGTATTGCCGCGTCGACTTTTTTTCTGCAAAGGATGCCGTCGTTGATGGTTTAGCTTGGTCTTCTTTTCAGAGGTCACTTTCACAGATTCGGGTGAACCACCTCGATGTGCTGGCGAACCGTGACGACGAATCGCACATCCGTTTTCCTCCTTGGCGATCCTCGGAAGCACCGATGGTTCTGCTCTATTATGCAGATATTCAGACTCAGCGCTTCGAGAAAAGCAGTGTCGTTATTTGGATCGATGAGACCGATCGATACGAGCATCAAGTTGCCCAGCACCCGCAGTACACAGAGATCACTTGGATTCGCGGTCTTTTTGCACCGGTCGTCTTTGATTGTCTGGTGTCGTTTACTGGCGAACTTTCTGACTCCGCGATTGGGCACGGAGCCGAAGCGCTTGTCGAACATCTGCAGGGAAAGCGGAATGTGTTGAGGCCCGACATTCAACTGAGCAGCGTTCGAGAGATGCAATCAGCGTACGCGAGTCACATGCAGAAGGATTTTAAAAGCGCGGCACTGGGGTACAAAGAAGTCCTTATGGCTTCGCCGGGCTTTTCGCTGGCGTATCGCTGGCTCATTGAAATCTTAATCGGTCTTGAGGATTACGCGAAAGTCCTCGCTGTTGCGAAATCAGGAATTCACGTTGAGTTTCCTAAGAACGTTTTTTCGACGAACCCCGTGGGCTCGTATGGAAGTCTGTCGGCGCTTGCGTTAGGTGACCTCAAATTGGCCGAGCAGTTTTCGCAGATTGCGTTGAAACACAACGATAGTGACGTTCGTGCATTGAGAAGTCTGGGCGAAGTCATGATTCGAAAACAAGATCTTGCAGGCGCACAAGTGGTCTTGTCCAAAGCTTGCGCGGTAAACCGAACTTACGGTGCCGCCGCTTGGCTGCTTGGTCTGTGCCAACATTTATCGAATCAACCGCAGGAGGCAGAACAAACGAGGGCCACTGCTATCATGATGGATGCTCGCTTTGACCATCAGTACGACCGCGAGCAGACAACAGGGTTCTTGTTTGCCCCAAAAACAATCGACTGGTTCGAATGGTGATTCATCTCGGCGAATGTGAGATCGAGCGTCGAACCGCATACAGCATCATCTTCTAGTCGCACCCCGCTGCGGATCGTGGGCCGGGGCTTTTTCAGGTGAAGGGTAGACTTTGAGTAGTTCGGAATGAAACTCTTTTTCGCAAAGATCGTTCGCGTTTTGCAGACTGGCGACGTAGCGACTTGAAGCCTCAGAAAATTTTTTGGGCTAACTTTCCTCGGTGCTTTGACTCGCACGGGTTTTTGAACGAATGACGTCGGCCGCGGCCAAAATCATCGTCTCAATAGAAGCAAAGACTTCTTTTCCGGGTTTCTCATTAGATGAATCCGTCTCGTGCAGTGGCTTTTGTCGCAGATCAGCTTCTACACGTTCTTCCGTTGGTTTTTGCTTAGGATCACGTACTATTAGTTCATGTATATTTTTGAACTCGTCTTTTTTCTTTTTCTTACTCTTTTCTTTAGACATCTCAGAACAAAAATTGTGAGTCACAGAATATCTAAAAACGGCCTTGAGCTGACGGGCCAAGTGGTCTCGTCATCTTTTCAGCGAAAACATCGAAATTCTCGATCTTATTTTTTCATCATTAATTTTATCGGTCTAGACGGAACGTTAAATGCGGCTACGGTCAGGTCAAAGGATTCGAACTACCTTCAACAGAACGAACATGTCCGAGTTTTTGTAGACCCCAAAAATCCAAAATTCGCAGTCGTTAAGCCGGGAAATCTAAGAGAATCTAATCCTTTATCAATAGTTAAGTATGTCATCGTTGTATTCTTAGCTTTCCTATTCTCTTTCGGTATATTTTCTGAACCCATAAGCTTCGAAAAGA
>JALHOI010000468.1 GCA_022843085.1 Pseudobdellovibrionaceae bacterium | reverse complement strand
TTCTGGATTATTATCAACATTAATGCCCACGATGCGCAACTTTTCTTTAGAGAATTGGCTGCGTAATTCCCTAAGAGCGCGCATTTCTTGTTTGCATGGTTCGCACCAGGTTGCCCAAATGTTGACGACGCCTATCTTTGCGCCGGTTTTTTTCATTTCCGACCGAACCCAGCTTTGGCTCTCCTCGCCGGACATTTTGCGAATTGTGAGCTTGTCGGCCGCAACCGCGGTCGGAAGTGATCCAGGTTCACCGTGTCGCAGAACGGCGATAGCGATCAACGCGGCAATGGCCACAAGAAGAGCGACGGCCACGGCCGAAGCCCGTACGGTTTTGTTTTTCTCGATTGAATCTGCCATTGCTGCAATGCCCTTGGTTGCGCCGATGATAACGGTCGGCGATGTTGATTGTCACCATGATGACAGAAACTTCGAAATTCGCTGCGACCTCGGGTATGACGCCCTGTCAGGCCACCGCCCTGGCTTCGCTTGAATCGCCGCTGAAGCCCAACGTCTTCGTCACAGGCGGAGCCGGCGTCGGTAAGTCTTTTTTGATTCGACATTTTCAGCGGGGGCTTAACCCCAAAGAATTTCCGATGTTGGCTTCGACGGGAGCCGCGGCCGTGCTTGTTGGAGGCCGTACATTTCACTCATTTTTCGGTCTTGGAATTCTCGACGGTGGGCCGGAAGCGACAATTGAACGCGCGTGCCGAAATCGACAAGTGGTGAAACGAATCCGCCAGGTGAACGGCATGGTCATCGACGAGATTTCGATGCTGGCGGGGCCTGTTTTGAGAGTGGCCGAAATCATTTGTCGTCGAATTCGAGAGAACGATGAACCCTGGGGAGGACTTCGAATTGTCGCCGTTGGCGATTTTGCCCAGCTGCCGCCGGTCGAACGCGATCCCGCCAAAGGCGGGGGTTGGGCGTTCCTTGATCCCGTTTGGGAATGGTCGGCGTTTGAGCGGCAACTTCTTCAGACTCAGGTGCGTTGCCAAGATCCCGAGTACATGAATGTGCTTTCAAAGATTAGACAAGGTGTCGTCGACGACGAGGTTACGGACTACTTGAACGATCGACCGGGTCCGATCGACTCTGACTTTGCGGGAACTCGACTTTTCCCTCGCCGCGATCAGACGGAAGCTTTCAATGAGGCGCGACTTGCCGAATTGCCGGGCGAAGAAAAGCAGTTCGAAACGATTTCATCTGGCAACGCGCGCGGAGTCGAGACGCTGCTGAAGCAGGCGCCAATTCCAGCCGTTCTTCGGCTGAAAGAAGGCGCACTCGTCATGATTCGACAGAATGATCCGATGGGACGGTGGGTGAATGGGTCGACGGGTCACATTCGCAAAATTCAACCCGGGCGTCTTTCGATCGAACTTCTCAATGGACGCAGGGTCGATATCGAGAAAGCCACGTTCTCGCTTCTCGATGGCGAAGGTGAAATCATTGCGGCCCTCGTCAACTTTCCAGTGAACCTTGCTTGGGCGTCGACCATTCATAAAGCCCAAGGTTCAACCCTTGATCGTCTTGCGGTTGACCTCTCTCGGCTGTGGGAGCCCGGGCAGGCCTACGTCGCGCTCTCTCGACTAACTTCGGGGTCTGAACTTCGCATTGCAAGGTGGGATCCACGATCCATCCGCGTAGATGCTCAAGTCATTGAATTTCTGAAGTAATTACCGAACCGTCGGTTTTTTGTGAGGCGTTCGTTTCAGGTTTGAAACAGTCTGTTCCAATTCCGCTCGACGGGTGTTCCGACCCCGGCGATGGTAAGGACTTGGAGACCACCATGAGCGGAAATTTATCTGAATCGATTTTCGATGCGGCCTCGGTGAATGATTTTTTGCGACGCGAGCTCGATCGCCGCTTGGGAGGCAACCCCCGCTATTCGATGCGGGCTTTCGCCCGCCACCTCGGCATGAGCCCCGGCGAGCTGAGCGAAGTTCTTCGCGAAAAACGACCGATCAGTGCTCGAGCCTGCCAAAAAGTGGCGCGTGCACTTTCGCTCAGTCCCGCTGAATTCAAACATCTTCTCGTTCTTGCTACAACGACAGGAGCTGCCGCCGCACGTGCGGGCGAAGCTGTTCCGCTGCGAGCAAATCTTGCGACGGCCCAAGCGCACCGCCTCGACGAAGACCGTTTTCGACTGGTTTCAGATTGGTGGTGTTTTGCGATTCTCAACTTGCTCGATCTTGAAGAAGTGCGTTGGACAGCCACCGAACTGACCGAACGTTTCGGCATTACCGTTCTTCAGGCTCAATCGACGATGGAGAGGCTTGAGCGGCTCGGCCTCGTGAAAAAAACAGGTCACGAACGCGCGGTCGCAACCAACGAGTTCGTTGAACATCTCACGGAAGTTTCGTCTGAGGCGATCCGTCGGTATCATCGTTCACTCCTCGAGAAAGCCATTGAGGCGCTCGACAACCACCATCGCGACGAACGCGATGTCACCGGAATCGGGTTTGCGGTGGATCGCCGCGAGCTAAAATCGATTGCCCGCGAGATTGCAGAGTTTCAAGATCAGTTGATCGCAAAATATGGACGCAAACGACGTGGGCGTAGGTTTGACAGCGTTTATCAGCTGGAAACTGCCTTGTTTCGCTTGAGTCCCGTGGAGAAAAAATGAA
>JALHOI010000467.1 GCA_022843085.1 Pseudobdellovibrionaceae bacterium | reverse complement strand
CGCTGACGAAAGATGTTCCAGCCGGTCAGGTTGTTCGCAACGCCCAGATGGTTGAAGCGAAGCAAGATCAAAAAGAGATTGAACTGTGGGCGGACCGTGCCGTGCGCCCGAAAGATCGAGAAGAATGGACTCTCGACGATGTGCGAGTAAAATTCTACGCAACCAATGGCGTCACCTACACTGTTACGGGCCAAAATGGCGGTGTGACGACGGCCAACTACGCACTCTGGATTAAAGGTAACGTCATCACGAAGTCTTCAAATGGCTACACGTTTAAGTCTGAATCGGTCAGTTACGATCCTAAAATCAAACGACTGATTTCTCCTTCGAAAATTGAGATGGAAGGCCCACCCGATGCGAACGGAAGTCGCCTTTTGTTGAATGGAGAAGACATGGTGGCCGATCTTACAACCAATGAGTTGAACGTAAATCGAAGCGTTCGCGCACAAAGAAAAGTTTCCGCACCGAAAGACGCGAACGGATCTGAGCAGAAGACCGCATTCATTAAATCGAATTCGGCCTTTTTTTCTGGCAAGTCAAATCTCGCGGTTTTTAAAGGCAATGTCGTGATCGACGTCGATACGATGCGTTTGAGCGGGCCAGAGGCGAAATTCTCGTATGATCCCGGTGTCCAGAATCTGGATTCGATGGTTGTCAGCGGCGGCGTAAAGGTCACCGATTCAGATAAGTCGGCGACGAGCGGATCTGTTGCGGTGTATTTTAAAGATGATAGGTATGTGTTTAAGGGATCGCCGAGGGTCGTTCAGCAGCAAGATGAATTGATCGGTGATGAGATTGTGTTTCTTCAGGGCGGAAAGCAAGTTCAAGTCATCAACGCGCGCGCGCAGGTTGACCCGTCGCGCGCCGAATCGGGGGAACCCGAATCATTGCCGCGAGGAGACACTTCGAAGCGCCAGAAAGGGTCTGGAAAATGATGCAGCTGTCGGTTCAAGGAATCGCAAAAGCGTTCAAACAGCGCAAGGTCGTTGATGGCGTTTCGTTTCGAGTCGAAGCGGGGCAGATCGTCGGGCTGCTGGGACCAAACGGTGCTGGGAAAACCACCAGCTTTTATATGGTCGTCGGTCTTGTCGCGGCTGACGCGGGTGAGATTCTGCTGGGTGATCAATCAATTTCCCATTTGCCGATGTTTCAAAGGGCGCGAGTGGGCCTCAGCTACCTCCCTCAAGAGGCTTCAATTTTCAGGCGACTTACGGTTCGAGAGAACATTTTGGTGGCGCTTGAAGCGCAGGGCGTGTCGGGAAATCACAAGACCGAAAAGCTTGAAAGTTTACTGAGCGAATTTAATATTAAACATATTCGCGACAGCTACGGCTACTCGCTCTCAGGCGGCGAGCGACGTCGAGTCGAGATCGCGCGGGCACTTGCCGGAGAGCCAAAGTTTATTCTCCTCGACGAGCCTTTCGCCGGGATCGACCCGATCGCGGTTGGCGATATTCAAGAAATTATCCGCCAATTAAAGGCGAGGGGCATTGGGGTCCTGATCACAGACCACAACGTACGAGAAACGTTAGGGATCTGCGATTATGCCTATATAATGAAAGACGGTCGTGTCCAAGTAGAGGGTCTCGCAAACGAAGTTGCAAACTCCGAACTCGCACGTAAGTTTTACCTCGGAGAAAACTTCCGGCTGTAGCGGCCGGCGGAAGAGCGACATGAGAGAGCGGTCTTGATCTCTTCGCAAATGTGCGAAGAGCAGTGTAGCCGGGGTGGGCCCCGGCGGAGCGACATGAGAGAAGCGGTCTTAATCTCTTCGCAGACGTGCGAAGAGCAGCGAAGGCCAGAGGCCGTAGCGACACAGGAGGCGACGTGGCGATGAGTCAGAAAATGGGATTGAAGATGGGGCTCGGTATGCAGCTGCGGATGACACCGCAACTGCAGCAGGCCATTAAGCTTCTCCAGCTGTCGCGTCTCGAGCTCGAGCAAGAAGTTCGAAAAGAACTTGAGGATAATCCGGTGCTCGAGGAATTCGCCGATGGTCCCGACGACATGACGAATCCTGGCGTGCAAGCTGACGCGAACGAAAATACCGAGCAGTCGGCCGAGCAGCAAGACCCCCAGAAGCAAGATGAGATAAACTGGGACGAATACTTCGATGCGACCTACAAGCCGATGCCGAACATGTCGGGTGGCAACGAAGAAATAATGAACTACGAGAACCTCATCACGACACCTCAGAGTCTTTACGACCATCTGATGTGGCAGATGAAGAACTCGGGTTTTTCAGATGAAGAACAAATTCTCGCTGGAATTTTAATTGGGTACGTCGACGACGATGGCTACATCACTGTTCCCATCACGCAAATCGCAGAAGAAGAGGGCGTCGACGCAGAAAATCTGGCGAGCGTTCTTCCTTACGTTCAAGAATTTGACCCTCCTGGGGTCGGCGCGCGCGATCTTCAAGAGTGTTTGATCATTCAAGCTCGACACGTTCAAGAGGACACAAAGGATGTCGTGGCTTTAATTACGAGCCACTTTAAAGATCTCGAGAAGCGCAACTTTGCGGGAATCGCGAAAGCACTGAACACATCGATTGAAGATGTGGCCGAGATGGCGAAGCTGATTTACTCGATGGATCCCAAGCCGGGTCGTGCCTTTATCCAGCCC
>JALHOI010000466.1 GCA_022843085.1 Pseudobdellovibrionaceae bacterium | reverse complement strand
AAATGACCGCGAAAAAACCAAATCCAACAAATCCAAATTACCGTGCGGGCTTCGTTGCGCTGCTCGGTGAGCCCAACGCAGGCAAAAGCACCTTGATGAATGCCATTCTCGGTGAAAAAATCTCGATCGTTTCAGAGAAGCCGCAAACGACACGAGGGCGCATCCACGGGCTGTTCTCGAACGATGACGTTCAAGTTGTTTTTGTCGATGCACCTGGAACCATCGAGTCAACCTCGGGTATCAATACGTTTTTGAAAGAAGAAGTTGCTCATGTGATGGCTCGAGCCGACGTTATTTTAGTGGTGCTAGGTGCCGATACTGACGACAAGACGGCCGCTCGTTTAATTCAGATGGCGCGCGAAAGTGAAAAACCGTTTACGTGTGTCGTAACGAAAGCCGATTTGTTGAGCGAGACGCGGTCGCCCAAGTGTCTGCCGACCCTGATTGCGTCGAACGCACCTTTCGTCAGAATTTCGGCCATGAAGCGCGAAAACGAGGCTCGAGATGAAGTGATTGCACGGCTTCTGCCACTGCTGCCGAAGGCCGAGGCGCCGCTGTATGACGAAGAGCTTTTGACGACTGAAACAGTTCGAAAACTGTCCGCCGAATTTATTCGTGAAGCCTGCTTCAAGTACACTCGCCAGGAAGTTCCGTATGGACTTGCGATCCGAATTGTGAAGTTTCAAGAGCCTGACGCAGATTCGGACATCACAAAAATCTACGCAGAGATCGTGGTTGAACGCGCCGCTCATAAGGCGATCGTGATCGGTGCAAAGGCTGTGAACTTGAAGAAAATTGGGACAGACGCTCGCAAGGCTATCGAGAAGCTTATTGGCGCAAAAATTTATCTCGATCTGCACGTCGACGTTCGCGAAGGCTGGACGAAGAACAAGCGAATGCTGAAGGAACTGGGTTATGTCATCGTCAAAGAATAGTGAATCAATGTACAAGGCCTACCGACCGACCTCACGTGTCGCGATCATCGGTCGACCGAATGTGGGTAAATCGACGTTGTTCAATTACCTGACAGATTCACGCAAAGCAGTCGTCAAGAACCAGCCCGGTGTCACCCGTGACATTTTGATCGAACCCGCGGAAGTCTGGGGCGTTAAATTTGACGAGATTGACACCGGTGGATTGACCGAGGCGCCCGATCTTTTTTCGCAGCTGATTCGCGAGCAGGTCATCGAATTTCTTTCGAGCGTCGATCACCTCATCGTCGTGATGGACGGTCGAGCTGGCCTTCTGCCCGAAGACCGCGACCTGATGCGCATCGCAAACGAAACAGGAAAGCCGTTCGTTATTGTGCTCAACAAGCTCGATCGTAGCCACGACCTCGAACTTTCAAAAGCCGAGTTCTATGAATTTGGTGCACCGTTGATCGCGGCCAGTGTCGAGATGCGACTTGGGATGGACGAAGTGCTTGAGTGGATCGTCGGTCAGGTGAAACAGACCGAGCACACGATTCGAGAAGGTCTTAAGCTCGCCATGGTCGGAAAGCCCAACGTCGGCAAAAGCTCGCTCTGCAATAACCTTCTAGGGGAACATCGACTTTTGGTATCGCCAGTCGCAGGTACGACTGTCGATTCTGTTGATACCGAACTCGTCTATAACGACCGCAAGTTCGTTTTGATCGACACAGCCGGACTTCGGCGTTCCGCCAAGCGAGAAGAGGATGTTGAGATCATTTCGGCCTTCAAGTCGCGCGACGCCATTCATCGCTCTGATCTTGTGCTTCTTGTGATCGACGGGGTCACCGGACCCACCGATCAAGACGCTAAGATTCTGGAGACTTGCCTCGATGCGCACAAGGCGGTCATCGTCGTAGCCAACAAATCAGACCTCGGTGAAGTCGAGCGACCTCAGTATCGAAAGTGGTTTCAGACTCGTATTGAAGAAGAATTTCATTTCTTCCCAGATGTACCGGTTGTCTACACGTCGGCCAAGACCGGCCGCGGCCTTGAAGAGCTTTTTGACGCGATTCTTGTCATGGAAGAAAAGCTCGCCATTCGAATTCCGACCGGAGAGCTGAACGAGTTCTTTACCAATGTCATTCGCCAGGCGCCGGCGCCGGTATGGGCGACCACCAATATTAAATTCTACTATCTGACTCAGACTCACCAGCGGCCGCCCGCGTTTATTGCGTTTGCGAATCACCCCGACGGAGTCACGAAGAGCTATCGTCGCTTCTTAGCGAAACGGATTCAGGAGCAGTGGAATCTTCAAGGTGTTCCTATCCGAATATTCTGCATGGGTTCTGGGCGCAATAAATACGAGGACGACTAGACAATGGCTTCACGGCGCGATTCGCTTTGGGGAACCAGATTCGGATTTTACCTTGCGGCCGTGGGTTCAGCGCTGGGTCTCGGAAATCTTTGGCGGTTTCCGTTCGTGACTGTTGAAAACGGTGGAGGCGCCTTCGTTCTGCTCTACATTGCCTTCGTTCTGCTTGTTGGACTTCCGATCCTGATTGGCGAACTGATGCTTGGCAAAATCACGAGACGTGGTTCTGTCGCAGCTTTCAAAATCCTTGAACACAACGATGAGCTCGGCGACGGCCAGAGAGGAGCATTCGGTGCCGGTTCGCTTGCCGCGCTCAGTTGTCTGCTTGTGGTATCCTACTATGCCGTT
>JALHOI010000465.1 GCA_022843085.1 Pseudobdellovibrionaceae bacterium | reverse complement strand
TCGTGAAGTCGTAGGTCTCGACCACTTGGTGACCCAGAGTGTAGCGGTGAAGCTCTTCGATATCAGTCGAATAGGGTTGCCAAATTTTTCCTTGGCCATCGACAAGTGCAGTTCTGGGCTTCGAGAAGAGTTCAGGTCCCAAAATTCGAAAGGCCTGCTCTGAAGTCTCACTCAAAAGCGGGGTGTGAAAGGCCGCATGATTCACAAGCTGAAAAGGGTAATTTTCAACTTTAGGAAGGTGCTTTAGCATGAAGCTTAGGCCCACGCTGTCGCCGCCCATCACGGCGTAGCCGCCAAGATGTATAGAAGGGTAGACCTCGCCGCCGGCCGCGCGCGCTTTTTCGATTGTGAGGCGAACGATGTTTTTGAGCTCTTCGTTTTTCTTCCAGTCGCCATCGACGACGGGGTAGATGATTTGGCCCCCGATGATTCGGTCTTTCATCATCGAGCCCATGGTGTTTATGATCTCAAACGCACCGGCGCGGTCGAGGGCTCCTGCAAAGGCGAGGGCTAAATACCAGCCCATCGAGTTTCCGGTCACCGCGACGATTTCGTTTTTTGAAAGGTCAATCGACTGAAAGTCGGCGTACGCGCACGCGTAAATCAAAGTCGATGCGTTCTCGCCTTTCGTGTGAACACCGGGCGAAAACGTCGACGCACTATCGAGTTCTGAAATCGTGATTTCGTTTCGCTGCGCCCGACGACTATCGAGGTCGCGAACAAAGTCAGTGAGCAGGCCGGCATCGCCGTTCGCCCGCGACTTTTTTAAGTACCCGAGAGTTTCTTTTGTGTACGACCCGCGGCCGGGGCAGATGACGACGATTCGGCTTTTTCTCTGAGACTGAAGGTCACTCATAGCGAAACCTCGGGCTGGTTCTTGAGACGTAGGCCAAGAAGCGAGAGGGCTCCTGCAAGGATCTCTTCTTTTTTCGGAAGTCCGGCCGCCGATGCACGGCCGAGGGGAATAAAACAGTCGTCGGCGGCCACGACTTTGATCTTCGGAATCGCAAGTCCGAGTTCAGGCCGATTTTCGACCAGGCTTGCGACGAGGAATTCGCTCATTGAGCCTGTCTTGCGACACTCGTCGACGACCAGTACATTTCGGCATGCGCCAACTTCTTTCGCGAGACGCTCGACGTCGACCGGCGCAATCCAGCGAAGATCTATGACTTTCACAAGTTGCCCGTATTTTTTCGAAAGCTCATCGGCGGCCTGGCGAGAATAGTAGGTTCCGTTGCCGTACGTGATCACCGTGAGATCCGGGGTGCCAGGCCCAGTTTCGAGAGGCTGCGCATCGAGCGCAGTGCCTCTAGAAATTGGGCCTGGCACCTCCCAGACCCCGAATTCGCCAAGCGGAATTTCTTCTTCGATCGGCGGATACTCAGAGCTCCAGCCTTTATCGCCGTCGGTGATCAGGTCGCGCGTCATGTAAAGCGCAATCGGTTCGATGAAGACGATCACGCGGCCGTTTTCATGCGCCTCGCGCACGCATGTGCGCATCATGCGAACGGCGTCGGCTCCGTTTGAAGGAACCGCAATGATGAGGCCGGGAATATCGCGAAACACCGCCAGTGAATTGTCGTTGTGAAAATGGCCGCCGAAACCTTTTTGGTAGGCAAGGCCAGCCACCCGCAGCACCATCGGGTTCGTGAAAAGCCCTTGAGAGAAAAACGCAAGCGTCGCGGCTTCGCCACGAATCTGATCTTCGGCGTTGTGTACGTAGGCTAAGAACTGAATTTCAGGAATCGGGACAAAACCGTTGTGGGCCATGCCGATCGCGGTGCCGACAATCGACTGTTCGTCGAGAAGGCTATTGAACACCCGCCGCGGGCCGAATTTTTTAAACAAAGTATCGGTCACATTGTAGACGCCGCCTTTTTGCGCGACGTCTTCGCCAAACATGACGGTGTTTTTATACCGAAGCAAAATGTCGTGTAGGCCAAGATTGATGAGTTTGGCCATGTGAAGTGGCGTCTTCGCTTTTTCCCAGTCTGAATTTCCGAACGCGGCTTTGCGTTCAGCTTCGCTAGGAATGGGGGGTGACGTTCGTTTCGCGACACACGCCGTGATCGTCTCGCGAACTTGGCGAGGGTCTGATAGCTGCGGCCGTTTCATCGCGCTTTCAGACACCGCGCGTACTTGTTCTCGCACCGACTCGTACATGTCGAGAAGTGTGTCGGCCGTCGCAAACCCGTTCTCGATAATTAAACGCGCCGAATGCAAAAGAGGATCATTGAACTCGACGGCTTCAATCTGCGGAAACGAACGGTAAGTGTTCTCCATATCCGAACCCGCGTGGCCCATCAGGCGCACGGTATTGACGTGAAAAAATACGGGCCGGCGGCGTTCGCGGGCGTAGGCTTCGGCTTCTCGGGCTTTTTTGTAAACGTCGAAGAGATTTAAGCCATCGGCCGCGATGTACTTGAGCGCAGGGCGAGATGAAAAGTTGTTTTCAACCCAGCGATTGGGTGTTGCGACCGAAATTCCAATGCCGTTGTCTTCACAGACGAAGACGAGTGGTACGGGAAGATTCTGGTAGGCGACCCAAGAGGCCATGTTGATCGCGCCGATCGCGGTCGAATGGTTCGACGAAGCATCGCCGAACGAGCACGTCACGACGGCGTCGGGTGGC
>JALHOI010000464.1 GCA_022843085.1 Pseudobdellovibrionaceae bacterium | reverse complement strand
AAGTTCAATTCAATCTCGGCCCGTTATGCGGCCTCCCGTCGACACTTCGATCGCTCCGGCTTCAAAACTACTTGATAAGGTAGCGACGTCGGTTCAGCCCGAACGCCTCGCGCGCGATACATCGAATGACCAGGTTGATCCCGGGTGGCCGCGTGCGCGCGCCATCGGTACTGGCAATGTGCCCGTCGTTGGTCCGAATAAAGCCGCGACACCTCCGGGCCGCGCTTCAAAAGATGCACGCCGCGATGGAAACCGTCTGTATGTTACAGGAACTATCAAGCGCCATCCCGATGGTTTTGGTTTCTTGATTCCAGAAGACGCCTCACTTCCCGATATTTATATTTCTCGGCAGTACATGTCGGGCGTGATGACAAATGACCGGGTTGAAGCCGAAGTGTTTCGCGCGCGGCCTATGGATCGCGATCGTGGCGCATCGTCGTCGAGCGAACGAATGTTCGGCGAAGTTAAACGGGTCATATCGCGTGCGCATGCACGCATTGTCGGTCGCTTTCTCCCGGTCGATCGCAGGTATGGAGTTATCCAAGACGACGGGCGCGGCTGGGGAATGGATCTTCGGATCGCCACAGAGGACGCCAAAGGTGCGCGAGAGGGCGACTGGGTCGCCATCGAAATCACAGATTACGCGTCGAACGACAAACCGCTGAGCGGCCGTGTGATCAGCGTAATCGGCGACGTTGAAGACCCACTGAATGACGTCATTCGAATCATTCACGAGAAGGGAATTCCAAACGAATTCTCGCACCCGACGCAGCGAGAAGCGGCGGCGCTGAAAACTGAAGTCACTGCTGAAGACATCGTCGGGCGCGAAGATATTCGTTCAACGCCGATGATCACCATTGACGGAGCCACGGCGCGGGACTTTGACGACGCTGTTTACGTTGAAAATTCGACGAAGGGTTTTCGGGTTCTCGTCGCAATCGCCGATGTCTCGCACTATGTAAAACCAGCGAGTGCCATCGATGAAGACGCCTACGCGCGTGGAACAAGCACGTACTTCCCAAACTTTGTTGTGCCGATGCTTCCAGAAGAGCTTTCGAATGAACTTTGCTCGCTGAAACCCGAGGTCGATCGCCTTTGTTTTGTGTGTGAAATGAATCTCGACTTTCAGGGCGCGATAGTTGACTACCGTTTCTTTGAGGGCGTCATGAATTCGAAGGCGCGTGTCACCTACGGCGAAGCACAAGAGGTCATAGACGGCGAACCGGGCGATAAGCTTCGCGGTCGCGATGACGTGAACCAAAATATTCTTCGTTGTGCCGATCTAGCGAAAATTTTAATGGCGAAGCGGTTTCGAGAAGGATCGCTTGAGCTTGAAATTCCAGAGACCCAGGTTGTCGTCGACACAAGCGGCGAAACGATCGATGTCGTGCGCGGCACTCGGTTGTTTGCTCATCGCCTGATCGAAGAACTGATGCTTCTCACGAACATCGCAACAGCACGGTTCTTCTCGGATAATCGCATTCACGGCATTTACCGTATTCATGAAGAGCCCAAAGAAGACAACATCAAGGCCGTCGAGAAAATGCTTTGGAATCTTCTTGGGCCTACCAAAGGAAAGATCGGTCATGGTCAGGGGCTACAGAAGAAGCTGACGAAAGCTTTGCAAGCGGCCGCCGAAGTTCCTGGCGGGCAGATATTGAGTGTTTTGACGTTGCGTGCGATGAACCAAGCCAAGTACAGCGCCGACAACATCGGCCACTTTGGCTTGGGCTTCAGTTACTATTCGCATTTCACATCACCGATTCGTCGCTACCCCGATCTGATCGCACATCGCTTGATCAAAGCAGTTCTTTATCCACGATATCGCAATCAAGGTATGGAGATCGAAGAGATTGCATCGGCGGCCACGCACCTGTCGTCGTGCGAACAGCGGTCAGTGAAGGCCGAACGTGCGGTGATTTCGATTAAAAAAGCGAGATTCATTCGGCGTTACCTGGGCGAGACACTTGAGGGTTCAATTACTTCGGTTGCGAAGTTCGGTATTTTCGTAACCCTTCGAGAGTTTGAAATTGATGGTTTGGTGAAACTCGAGTCTTTAGGGCCCGACCGGTGGGTTTACGACGATCAGAATATGCGTCTCTACGGTCGCCGCACTGGTCGTGTATTCAAACTTGGTGATCTTTTGAATGTGTTGGTTGCGCATGTCGATGTCAGCACCGGCAAAATTGATTTCCAGCTTGAAGACGAAGGCGCACAGGTTGAAGAGGCGCTTGTCGTTTTAGGCGACGACGATATGGATGTCGAAGAACTTGCTGTGGCGGCTGAAGAACTTGTCCAGCAAAGTCGGCACAAGTCGGGCCGGTCGAAAACTGAACGATCGCGTCCAGCGAAAAAAGCAGGCGGTCGCGGCCGTGCCGCAAAGGGTGCTAAGCGCCACGCCGAAGAAAATCATAAAAATGCGGCTAAACCGGCGCTTCGAGCCGCACCAAAAGGCCTGCCGCCCGTGGACGCGTCAGGCAAAATTGTTCCGGTTGCGAAGTCGCAGGGCAAAAAACTAGGCGGTCCTGTGCCCGGAACACCACGCCGACCAAAATCGAACGGCCGTCGGGGCCGCAAGTGACGGCAGTGCGGCGGCCGACTCGACGCGCGCGGCGCGGGGGGGTCGGCACTTCGT
>JALHOI010000463.1:1489-2638 GCA_022843085.1 Pseudobdellovibrionaceae bacterium | reverse complement strand
GCTGCGATCTCAGTTGAATCGGCGAGAGTCAGAGATTTCAATACCACGAGAGGCTCAGAATCTCGTGCGGTCTCGGCTTCTGGAGTCAACGTCATCGTAAAGGCGCGGTCGCGGCAAACAGCACGTACGACTTGCGGTGAACTCAGCGCATCGGCTGTTTTCAGCTGAAGTTCTGAAACGTCAAGCGTCGTTAGTTTCACCCGAATCGATGTGGCCTTCGGCAGTTCGACGTTTTCAATTGAACACGGAAATCGCAGCAGCATCGCGACGCCTGCGCGCATCGCGAACGTCGTGCCAGTTTGCGTAGCTTCGCCGGCCGTCACCGCCTGCGAGAGATCGGTCGCATGAAAACCCCACGGGTTTTGCTCACTACGATTCGACCGTTTCAAAGAAAAATCGATACGGGTCGCAAATGAGGTCGGTTTGCCGCCGCCCTCGGTCAGCTCAACTTCGAGTTCAGATCGAAAGCGGTCGGCGCTTTCGGGCAACTTTAGCAAGGTCACGAGTCGAGCTCGCTGCGCGACTTCTCGACGTTCAATTTTTTCAACGAGTCTATCAATTTCAGCGAGGCGCACGGCTCGAGCCGAATCGTCGAGCAAAAAGGAGGTGGCAACTTGTGTCACTTTAAAATTGGACGAATCGAATGTTTGGTACCGCTCGCTAAACTCACGCGCGAACATGATTCCTTCAAAGGTTTCGAAACCGTGATCAGCCTTTGACTTCGTGGCGGCAGTCGAACCAAGCAACTCAGGGCGGCGGTCGCGCATCAATAAGACGAATTCAATCAAGGCGATGACCATAAAGACGATGGCAATCGCGCGCCAGATCTTCACTATTTTCCGCCTTCAGGGTTCTCAATCGGAATCAGTTCGACGAGTTTGTCTTGATGAATCAGTTGATTCTCTGAACCCTTCACCCAGCGATCAATCTGGTAAAGGCGCCACTTCGCTCGTGCGCCCGTCTTGCTGTCGATAGGACCTGAAACACCAAGGTCGACTCCGACCCCCGGCTTGAAAGTTCCTTTGCCCTCTCGAAGCAAAACCGTATTCGCGTTCTGAATGATGTCAAGCTGCAGACTTTGCTTCTGGTTTTCTAAGGTCAGGCGTTCAATTTCTTTCGCGTCACTAAACAGTTCTTGCGAAATCAGCG
>JALHOI010000463.1:0-1479 GCA_022843085.1 Pseudobdellovibrionaceae bacterium | reverse complement strand
AGCGCCAAGCCCGAGAAGCGCACCCCAGTAGACCGCGTGAAGTTCCTTTCGTTCGTTCTCGGGCGCATTGGTAGAACCGACCGTAAGGCCAACGGCGACTGCGCTGCCAGTTGCCAGCCAACGGTTCTGTCGGTTGGTTGCACAACCCAACTGACATCCGATGACGACGAACATCACGGCCCAGTGTATGACGATCTTAGAGCTTTTCTTCACGACGTTTTTTCTCCCACTGAAAATGCGAACGGCAAATCGTGTCGAGTGAATTGTGTTCGGGTTTCCAACCGAGGACACGCTGAATTTTTTCTGGGTTCGCGGCGAGGCGTGCGGGATCACCTGATCGGCGGGGTGCCGTTTCGACAGGAAAATCAACTCCACTGACCTTTTTCATCGAATCGATCACTTCGCGAACTGAGTACGGTCGGCCATAACCGACATTAAAAAAATCCGAAGCGCCGCCGCCCTCGAGGTACTTTAAAGCGTGTAAATGAGCCGCCGCGAGATCCTCGATGTGAATATAATCACGTAAGCACGTGCCATCGTCGGTGTCGTAGTCGTCACCAAAAATCATGACCTTCGTTCGCAAGCCGGCAGCCGTTTCGGCCGCAACATTAACTAGATGACTCGCGCTGGGCCGCGCCTGGCCGATTTCAAGTGAGCGGTGCGCTCCGGCTGGATTAAAATACCTAAGGCCAACAAAATTCGTAGCCGTCGCAGTAGTTAGATCACTTAGCATGCGCTCGACCATGAGCTTACTCGCGCCGTACGGATTCACGGGCCGCTGAAGCGAATCTTCGGCGATCAGTTCGCTCGTGGCCTCGCCGTACGTCGCTGCCGTCGACGAAAAAACAATGTGAGGCACACCGGCGAGCGTCGCAGCCTCAAAAAGGCGAAGCGAACTGACGACGTTGTTCTCATAGTAGCGGGCTGGTTCACGTACCGATTCATCAACCAAAATAAAAGCTGCGAAATGCAAAACCGCATCGAACTTTTCCTCCCGAGGAGCAGAACCTGCACGTCCTGAACTTGACGATGGTTTGCCAAACAATTCTTCGAGCCTCGCAGGGTCGCCGCAGTCTCCGTGCACGAAATTGGCGCCCTTTGGTAAGGCCCAGCGGTTACCAGTGCCACCTTTTTCACGCAACAAGTCGATAACCGTGACGTCGTATCCGGATTCGATCAGAAGACGCGCGACGTGAGATCCTATGTAGCCAGCGCCCCCAGTCACGAGCACATGGCGCTGCACTCGCTTGTCACCCACGGGTCAAGCGTCCTTCACCGAATGTCGCTACCACTTTTTTTACGTAGCCTGTGTAAGCGCTGTTCGGCATCGATTCAACGTGCGTGCGCATTTTCTCGACCGAAACAAACTTTTTCAAAAGTGCGATCTCTTCAAGGCACGCAATTTTAAGACCTTGCCGACGCTCGATCGTCGCGACGAAATTAGCCGAATCCAAAAGTGCGCTTTCTGTACCCATATCG
>JALHOI010000462.1 GCA_022843085.1 Pseudobdellovibrionaceae bacterium | reverse complement strand
TCCCCTCCATCACTGCTCCAACAGAACTTTTGTGTTTTTGTTTAGGTAGTAGCCATTCTTAGCTCTGAAAATATACCGAGGCTTTTCGTATTCAGGCTCGATCAGTTTTCTCAACCTTTTTATCGTGACGTAAATCTTATTGTCATGAACAGCGGGATCATACTCCTGCTTCCATACCTGTTTCACCAAGAACTCTTTTGAATAAACCTGACCGGGCGTCTTCATAAACAGGCGAAGCATGTCGAGCAAAATGAACTGATTTTTGAAATCCACTCGTCCCTTCTTTCTTTCAAGAACCGAGTGCGATCCCGCATCAAAAACCAAGTCGTAGTCTTCTTTCGAAGTAACTCCAAGATCGCTGAGCTGAAGATCAATGTGGCGACTGAGGTACTTCAAATTTTCGGGGTCGGCCGATCGCTTCGCGAGCTTAAAATACATCCGTGCCATATCGGTCTCGCCCGAGTCGCGGTACGTGGCGGCTGTCGAGTAGAGCAGCTGAATGTACATGTACAGATTCTTCTCTTCGCGAAGAAGATCGTAGCAATCCCAAAAAATCTCTAAGGCCTGGTCGAATTTCTTCATCTTTCGAAGAATGTTCGCGTTCATCATCTGCGATGAAAGCTTCAAGTCGCGCAACTGCATGACCTGAAAGAAGACCTGAAGGTTGTAAATTTCTTTTAGAGCCTCGCTCAAACGATCAAGCTGGTAGTAGGTCACCGCTAAACCGTTGATCGCATAGCAAATGTCGGCCTTTTGGTCGCTCGCGAGCGCGATCGCTAAGGACTTTTGAAAGTAGTCGAGCGCAACGTCGAACTGGTTTTTGTAAGCCGCGCAGATTCCCAGCGTGTAGTAAGTCTTAGCGTTAAGCTCGAAGCCTTCTTTGAGAACGAGGTCTTGCAAAGCCTCTTTCGTTTGATTTATCGCTTCGACGTCTTCGCCCTCCGCATACATTCGCAGCAGATGGTTCTGACACTTCAGATATTTTTCGTAATCTTTCGAGGCGAACGCTTGATCGGAGGCCGATTTGTATTTAGCGGTCGCAACCGCGAAGTCGCAGCGTTCATAATACAATTTCGCGAGTTCCATGGTCGACTCAAGCGCAGTCGGCACCGCTGGTGGAGCGGTTGATTGAGCCGTAGGTTGAGCCGCGGTAGGTTGAGCCATAGAGAGAAGAACGTCTCCGCAAACTTTCAGGATTTCTCCACGATAGTTTTTTCTTAAATTTTCTGTCTGTCTTTAACTGTCGCCCTGGTTGTGGCACCGCCGCACACGGGCGTCAACTGCGCCCCAGGCAAAGATTTGCGATTCTTTTTCAGCCGGAACTTATTTCCGGCAACGCGGTGCGCATGGCACCACTATGCGCATGACGCGACTAACGAGCGAGCGATTGATTTCGACATTCAAGCGCGGGGGCTCCTGGAATATCCAGTAATTCGACCCGATTGCTCATCAGTTCTCTGCCATAAAGCCTTGGCGAGCCTGGCGGCGCCAAAACCTGCTTGGGCATCATTCGAATCGAGTAGACGCGTGGAGACGGCTCGCGAGTCACGAGGATTTGAACCACTCCAGCGTCGAGATATTTTCCACCGACTTGCGGCGATATCGACCGTATCGTGATTTGGTCGTACAAAACGCCGTCAACCAACACACCACGCGCGCGCATCCAATCGTCTCTCAACCAGGCGCCGAAGCTCTCTTTGGTCGACGCGTACAGCGCACCGGTCTGGTCACATGGCGGTGCGGTCCACGAATCTGGCGACGAGACCCAGAAACTGACGTTGTCGGAATGTGAACGGCACCGGGTCGTCGTGCTGCTGCCTTCACCAAAGTACTTATAAAATGTCGCAAGATCTTCGGGGTTATCTGAGGCTAGCTTTGAGACGAAGCTCACCGATAAACTCGCCGAAGTGTGATCCGGATCAACTGTAACACCGAGGCCGCACGTCATTGGTAACCCTTTAAAATACGTCTTCGACGCGTCTTCAGAAACCATCGTGAACCGGTCGACCAGCTGGGCTGTGCGATTAAACACTTTGTTTAGGCCCCGCAGATCGAGATCCGAGACGGCGCGGCTCCATGGAAAATTAAAGCCAAGGCGCTCGCGTGTCGTGCGAAGAGACGCCGTGCTGAGGTCGACATTCTTAGCCATCAGAAACGCGGTCATGGCGTAAACAGCATCGTGATCAACCGCATCCATCACTTTGGCCTGTGCGCGGTCATACGGAGTTGCGGTCGCAATCGCCATGGCATCAGGATCAGAACAAAGTTTCGCGTCTTTCTTCGCAAGCGCCGTGCACTGCTCAAGCGGCGACTTTTTCATCAAGAGCCGCGCGCCCATGACCATTTCATGAAGCAGCAACGTCGCTTTCGCTTTTGATTTTTTCGTCGCGTAGTTGGGTCGTTTCGGGTCTTCCGCAACACCTTTCTCGAGTTCACGCGAGTGAATGAAAATTCCGTTTTCTCCGTGTCGTGCCAGTTGATCAGAATGCACGGCAACACCGATCTGTTCGGTCGATAACTTTTCAAGTTCGCACGGAACGAAATACCAAGCCTTCTCTTCGGCGGTCCACAAGAGGTAGGTCACAAACGGATCTCGACTGCTTTCAGCCATACGGCGAAGTAGCGGACGAAGGTACAATT
>JALHOI010000461.1 GCA_022843085.1 Pseudobdellovibrionaceae bacterium | reverse complement strand
CCGGCCAAGGCGTTCGAAAATCAGCGATGGACGTCAACAAATACCCCGTTACAAAAACGGTGTGCGACCCGTTCGGGGCTGATCCAGATCCACGGTCGAATCAAGGTTTGAAAGCCGAACTTTGGTGGCTTGAACCTGGGCAAGCTGCTCAGAGCAGTGTTCAGGGCTTAATTTCGACGGGCACCAAATCAGATCGATCGCTTTTCTTTTCAACTCTCAATGTGCCCACTCGAATGTTTAATGTCGGATTTGCGAATGAGACTGGCGATACCGTGAAATCTGATAGCGGATCGACACTGATTGAAAACTTCGCGCTTCGGTTTAAGTCGATTCTTCGCCTTGCACCTGATCAAAGCGAGGCCATGTACGAGTTCGCAATCCTCTCTGACGACGGTGCGATTTTAACCCTTCGCGACGCGGACGGGGTTTACCGAAAAAACGTCGACAACGACGGTAACCACCCGACCCGTCTGGGCTGTGGTGTCTTGCCGGTTCGCATGGACCGAGAAACCGAACTTCCTATGGCGCTCGAGTACTATCAGGGTCCACGCCACCACATTTCACTCGTCGTTTTGATGCGTGAATTTAAGGCGGACCGCACGGGCCTGGTGAACGGTAAAGATCCCGCTTGCGGTCTTACAAGCAATGACGCGTGGTTCGACCCGAATCGCGGGTCTGCACCCCAAAGAGCCTACACCGATCTTTTGGCGCGCGGCTGGAAGCCACTTTCAAAGGACAATTTCGCACTCGGCAACGAGGTGATGTTCAACCCTTGCCAAGCCGGAGTCGCACCCGTCATTTCGAATCTCGAAATCCTCGAACGTTTCATTGACGGGTTCAGTGTCGCGTGGACCACCGACATTCCCGCGACAAGCGCTGTCGCAATTACAGCTCCAAACGGTGTTCAGACTTCAACTTTGTCAGACAACATACTCAGAACTTCGCATCTCGTCAGAGTGACCGGTCTTACGGCTCAAACCACCTATCGGCTTCAAGCGGTTTCGATTTCCGACAGCTACGGACGAACAATCACACCGCCCCTCGAAAGCCAAACTGATTTTTAGTTGGGTGACCTGGTTCAGCGCTTGAGTTGTGCTCTTGAGGCCAGTCGAGTCTGGCTTGACGCTGGCGGCGCCGCGCCGTCAACTAAAGGTACATGCGAAAGACACTTCAAGAGTACCTTCCAAGCTTTTGTGCCTTACTTCTTATCTCAAGTATCTACACTGCACTTGTTTTCAGATTTGAAGGTTCAATTCCAAGTCGGTCGACTGCGTCGATGTCGACCGACCCTCGACAACATCACAGCCAAAACTTAACGGTCGCTAGAAAGCTTAAGGCAGAAAAGCTATCGACCGGTACAGTTGTGCCACCCGAAGTTGTCGTCTCGCCCTTAAAGAAAGAATAGAAGCTGAGGTCACCACCGATTGACAAGTTGTCGGTTAGCCAATGATTGTAGCCCGCCACACCACCGAAGTGAAACGGCGAAACCGAAACTAAGTTCGGCGATGATCCCGAATCAATTTTGCTTATTCCAAGACGAAGTCCGAAGTATGCGCCCTTGGCCTCGCCTTCGAAGTGGTAGGTTCCTTCGATTCCGTACATGTTGATATCGAATTTGCCTTGTGTGCCACCCTCATCTTTCGCGGCCGAGAAGTAGTAACCACCAAGCCCTAACTCAGTTCCAATTTTCGCCCCCGCTGTAACGCCATACTGAGTTCGCGGATTCGTCGCGCTTTTATTGGGAACCATGATTCCGCCCGCTCCTCCGACCCAAAGCGCCTTTTCGCCGTCTGCCGCTGCCAATGCACCAGTCGAAAAGCCAACCACCGCGGCAATCGTCGCTACGGCAAAAGCCACTCGATCGGTTGCTCGGGTAAAACCTGTTTGAAATCCACCTAATTGCACCATACAGAAGCTCCTCACTCGCCAGTTAATTGCGAGTTTACTTACGTTGCCTTCACTTAAGAGATTATGCTCTGATTTATTCATGATGAAATACTTGTTCCGCATCGTGTTGCGACAAAATCTGTTCCGATTCACGAGCGGCCTGATCGCAAGTCTTGCGTTTATGCAGTTGGCGAAAGCGAACGTGGTCGGCGCCGACGCTCAGAACTTTAATCCCACAACAAACGGCCTCGACTTCGTGACCGTGCAGAGTTCAGAGACTTTAAAGCCGGGAGTCATAAATCTCGGACTTTTCTTAAATCACGCCGTAAACTCATTGCCGTATTTTGACCAAACTGGCGGAACACGCCTCGAATTTGCGGACAGCCTGACTTCATTCGATTTCAATGCTGGCATAGGACTGATGGAGAATTGGGATCTCGGCTTCAGTTTGCCTCAAGTTTTACGTCAAGAGGTCAGCGATGCGTCAGGTGCGCGTGGAGAATTTGCTGCGACCGGAATCACCGAAGTGCGTTTCAACACCAAGTATCGATTTTTTGGAGACGCCGAGGGTGGCGTCGCGACAATTCTTTCGACGAACTTCAACATGATCGGGAATAACCCCTACTCAGGGCTCGACGCAGGGCCGACGATCAATATCGAGTTTGCGGCCGACACGACCGTGAATCTTTTCGCCTTGGGCGGCAACATTGGCTACCGCGTGAGATCTAAAGGCACGAAGATCGCAGGGTCGATCGCAGACCCTCTCGGCAATCAGTACATCGCG
>JALHOI010000460.1 GCA_022843085.1 Pseudobdellovibrionaceae bacterium | reverse complement strand
CAGCTTCGTGTCGAAGATTGGTATGTCGATATGGTCAAACGCAGTGTCGTACCAAAAAAGGCGCCTGCGACCTGCTACGGAACTGCGGCGACATCGGTTCAGTACGACATCACTCAGAATTGTACTGAAGGGACCGGCGCGGCCTGCGTTTCGTTCGTCAGCTTCTGCTACCGCCAATAATCCAGCGGTTGCCTCATCGAGGCTCCTCTCGATAGAGTGAGCGCATGTCGAAACCCACGGTGCCACTTCGTCGTTCGTTTTCTTTCCAGTCCATTTTCACGGGCCTTTGTTTTATATTTCTCTTCGGCTTCGGAGCGACGACGTTGGCGGCCAGCCGCGAGACGCCTTACCGGGTCGGACCAATTGCGTCGGCCCTGGGTGGTGCGGGACGCGCCGTTGCAGATCCCACGGAAGCGGGTGGGTTGAATCCGGCGGCGCTTGTGTACACTCCAAGCTACCATTTCGCAATCTCACGGCAGGAATCGCATCGAGATCAAGGCGATGGTTATCACGATTTCGGAATCATGCTGGCCGACGGCGGTGAAGACAAAATCGCGGCCGGAAGTTTCAGTTACGTGCAGCGATCGACGTTGCGTGGAGGCGCGGGCGCGGTTTCGGCCGAGCAAAAAGATCTTCAAGCTTCGGTCGCATTTTTTCTGCCGAAGTCAGTGTGGCTTCCGCGAAGAACTTCCGAAGGACAAGTTTCACTGGGATTGACGTACCGTCGTCTGATTCACGAGCAGCCCGGCGCCGACATCACGCAAGATACATATTCGGTGGGGGCCGTGGTGCCGCTGGGCAATCGGTTTGGGTTGGCCCTTGTGGGGCATGACCTTGCGGGCGGATCGGGTGCGGCTCCGACGGAGGCTCAGTTCGCTCCTGCTGTGGCTTTGGGGTTTCGAGCTGTGCCGGTGCCCATGTTTCAGGCTCGAGTCGACGTCATTCGCGAGCTTCGTGAAAACCCTGACGCTCGCAGCGACGTCCGGGGTGGAATTGAGAGCTGGTTTCGTGAGGATTTTGCATTTCGGCTGGGCGGGGCCTGGCTGGAGCGTCGGGATGAGATGTGGATGACGACGGGGATCGGTTTTAAAGGCCCTCGGCTGAGTTTTGGTTACGCTTTTGAGAAGGAAATGCGGACTTCCGATGGAACCCGGCACACGTTTGACTTGTGGATGCCGCTTTGATAGCGATAGCCCCTTCCGATTGGGCCTAAAAAATAGTCAGGGGTAAGTCATGGCTTCGAAAACAAAACGCACTGAGACCGTTCGAACTCGCAAAAAAGCGAAGACAGGCACAAAAGCCAAAGCGGCTCGCCGTACAAAAGGTTCGACGAAGTCAGCCAAAGTTCTTTTCAAGGACTGATCGAAGACCTCTGGCGAAAGCCGAGCGTCCAATAAATTCAGTCGCACGCTCAAGGTGTGATTTGAAAATAAAAAAGCCGAGAATTTCTCTCGGCTTTTTATTTCCCCTTCGAGTCGTTTCAAAAAAGCTAGCTTGATTTAAACCAGCCGCAGTTTTTGGGGATTGTCGCGCGCGGTTGAGCGAGTTTTAGATACTCGACTAAAATATGATAAGAATCTTCGGTCAAAGAATGAAATTCGATGCCGATGCCGTCGGCGCACGATTCCGAATTCACCTGAGCAAATCTACAGATCCCAACGCCCCGAAACGTTCGACCGTCTTCCGTGCAAATGTCGAACGCGACGAATGAGTTTTCAGAAACTGGATTGACGGTCGAGATGAACAAACCTTGCCGACCGAATCGGAATTGCTGCCCGGTCACAGTGAAATCTGGCGGCTCTGGATTGACGTACAACGAATCGACAAGACTGACAACTAACGGTCGTACCCAACGCTCATGCGCAGGCACCAAAGCTTGCTGCACGTTTTCAACGAGGCCAGCAATACTAAACGGCTTCGAAAAAATTGCGCCCACACCGCGCTCATACAATTCTGGCGGAGGTGTTTGCGCGCAAGCGCTTATCAAGACGAAGTAAGGGGCGGCACCGTGAAGATTTGAAATGCGATCGAACAAAGCAATGCCATCGCCAGAGGGCATTCGTCGATCTGAAATGATGACATCAACCGCACTGGTTTCTGCAATCTCAAATCCCTCGTCGCCGCTCGCCGCGGACATCACGACCGCGCCCTGTTCGGCGAACGCGTCGCTGATCATTTTTCGAATGTCGGGCTCATCGTCGACGACAAGAATACGTTTACCACGCAAGGATTTTAAGTTTCCGAATCGGTCCATGTCTTTGCCTCCTCACATATTCGGAGAAATTTTCGTTCCGCTGTATGCCGATGAGAAATCTTAACTGCCGTGAAACGCGCAGCTCACTTTTGCGAAACAAGTCCTTGGTCACAATCGGCAGATTGATTGGGTGCAAACGAAGGATGACCCTTCGACAAATGGGAGCCGGATCAAGCTCCGGTCATGTGGCTTGATGTGTCTTTGACCAATGACGCTACTCATTGATCACACAAACGTAAATTTAGATTGTGTCTTTGGCGGAGAACCTCAGGGAGTAACGGCCTCGGCGGCCGGCTCCTGCTCTAGCGCTTCAAACCTTTGCCAAGCGGCGACGGGACTTCCATCGCATCGCCGACCAGTCGGAATTCAAACGGCTTTCGAACCCAACCTTCTTGGCCGGGCTGATAGCGCCAGTTTCGAA
>JALHOI010000459.1 GCA_022843085.1 Pseudobdellovibrionaceae bacterium | reverse complement strand
CAAGCCGCCTTTCGATTGAGATCGGCAGCGTCCCTGCAGAAGTCGACACGCTCGAACGCGAGCGCATGCAGCTTCAAGTCGAACGTGAGGCCATGCGACGTGAGAAGGATGAGGCCAGCACAGATCGCCTTGAGCTTATCGAAGAGGAGCTCGCAATTCTTGACGAGAAGATCTCAAAACTGCGCGCGCAGTGGGAGGCCGAGAAGAAAGGCATCAACGAGCTGAAAGAGACGAAGGAAAAGACCGATGCTGTTCGGGTGGAAATCGAAAGAGCCGAGCGTTCGGGTCAGTTAGAGAAAGCAGCCGAGCTCAAATACGGAAAGCTGCCAGAGCTCGAGCGAAAATTGAAGACTTTGAACGAGGCAGCCGAAAACAAAATGCCCTCGGATAATCGAATGCTGCGAGAAGAGGTTGGGCCCGAAGAGATCGCCGAGGTCGTTGCGAAGTGGACCGGCATTCCAGTCACACGCATGCTTCTGGCCGAACAAGAGCGGCTGATGAAAATGGAAGATTCGTTGAAGAAGCGTGTTGTCGGTCAAGATCACGCTCTGACTGTCGTCGCCGACGCCATTCGCCGCGCGCGCGCGGAAATTTCAGATCCGAATAAGCCAGTTGGTTCGTTTCTGTTTTTGGGGCCAACCGGCGTCGGCAAAACTGAAACGGTTAAAGCGGTTGCTGAATTTCTGTTCGATACCGAACAAGCGGTGATCCGAGTCGACATGAGCGAGTACATGGAAAAGCATTCGGTGGCCCGCCTTGTCGGTGCGCCCCCGGGATATGTCGGCTACGAAGAGGGCGGTCAGCTGACAGAACAGGTTCGACGTAAACCGTATTCGGTGGTTCTTCTTGATGAAGTTGAAAAAGCGCATCCAGATGTCTTCAATATTTTACTTCAGGTCTTAGATGATGGTCGGTTGACCGACGGGCAGGGTCGCACTGTTGACTTTAAAAATACCGTGCTAGTCATGACCTCAAATATCGGTTCGCAAGCCATCATGGATCCCGAGCTCACGCCTGAACGGCGTGAGAGTGTGATTCAAGAATCCCTTCGTGGGCATTTTCGGCCCGAATTTTTGAATCGTATTGACGAGACGGTCATCTTTAACCAGCTTCGGCCTGAACAGCTTGAGGGCATCGTGACAATTCAATTAGAGCAAGTGATTCGTCGACTAGCCGACAGAAAAGTCGAGCTGACTTTCTCGCTCGAAGCACGCAAGTTTCTCGGGCTTAAAGGTTATGACCCGGTTTTTGGTGCACGTCCCCTTAAGCGCGTCATTCAAAGTGATGTCCTAAATCCGCTGGCGAAAGAGCTTATCGCCGGTCGCATCAAGGCTGGCGAAAAGGTTCAGGTTGTTATCAAGAAAACGGGCGCCAGCGAGGCGCTTGGATTTTTGGTTGAGGCCCTCCACTAACAGACAATCTTGAGCCTGCGCCCTCGACGGTTGAGGAAACTGTTCATGGTGCCAGGAGCCCCGGCCGTCGTGCGGCCACTCTCCTCTGGCGCAGCTTTTGTACAAAGGGGTGTAGAGGTGTTTGCCCTTGAAAACCGCGCCCCGTCTGATTTCATTTAGCTGGTTACTTGCGAGCGTTTTGCTGGCTTTCCTCCCTGGCGCCAGAGCCATTGAAGCGGGGCTTATGGGGATGGCACAGAAAGATGGAGCGGCCTACATCGAACTGGCCAAAGCAGTTCGGGAAAAATTCGAAAAAATCGAGGTACCCTTCCTTGTCGTGAATCAAGTCGCGCGCTCGGCGGCCCACTTTCGTAGCGACTTTACAAGGTTCTGTCTCGATGAGGATTCAGCTGATGTTGTGTCTTGGCAATCTTCCCACGACGGGCTTTCAAAGGTTTCGTTTTCGTGCGTGTTGGCCTCTGAGGAGCTCAAGCTTCATGAGCGCCTTTTTGTATTTTATTTTGAATCGGGCGAGCTTCTTGATGTTCAGATTGCGTCGGCCGATCTCGTATCGAGCTCGACCAACATGCAAATGAAAGTATCGGCGACCCGCAATTCGTTTGAACAGGTCGTCATCGCTGTATCCGGTGCGATGTTGTCTGGTGGCTTCACGGCGGTTCGTGCCCAATCTGGGGCTGTCGCCGAGGCGGAGTCGATCAGTCAACTCCGCGCAACTGGCCAAGCCCGCGCAACTGAGACCCGCATTCTGGCAAGCCGCCATGTCGGTAGCTCGGCGGTTGTCGCCGGCTTGGGCGCTGCCGTCAGCCACTTCATTTTTAATATGGCCTCGTCGACGTCTTGGCTGGCGGGCGGTGCGCTGACAGTCGCACTCTCAGACATCAACGAAACGGCCGTCGATCCCGTAACAGGGCAGCCGCGTCGCAAGGCTCAGCGAAATGGGGTCGGCCCTATTCCGGTTCGCATGCAAATCACCTTCAAATTTTGATGACCGTGCGGGCAAAGATTGACTCCAAAAGGGTGCCGCGCCCATAGTGCCGTTCATGTTCTCAGGGATCATTGAAGCTAAATCGGCCATTGTTCGGGCAGAAGAAGTTCTGCGCGAAACGCTGACACGCGTTTGGGTTCAGAAGCCCACGACGTTTCTTGATCTCGGCCTTGGTGATTCGGTCGCAACCGACGGCGTTTGCCTAACGGTTGAGGCTTACGATGAAGATTCGATTCAGTTTGCGCTGGCGGCAGAAACTCTTGCGGTCACAAATTGGCGTAC
>JALHOI010000458.1 GCA_022843085.1 Pseudobdellovibrionaceae bacterium | reverse complement strand
TGTACGATTCGCTATCGCGACAGCACAGCAAGCAACGAGAACACTTACAAAATAGAGTTTTCGGGAATTGCAATCGATCTCGGGGCGACGAGCGTAAAAGCGAATTTCAATTTAGAACACTTGAACTTGAAAGTCGTAACCGAGCAAAATATCAACATGAGGATGAACCCAATCGGTCCGCTGAATCTCCCGCCACCTCCCCCTGCTCAGTGATGCCTATTAAGAACACTTCACGACCATCAGAGGAAATAACAAGCTTGAAAGCGTCGACCAATCGCATGGAAATTTACGGCAAAACCTCACGCTGAAATCGTTCGTCGAGGTATTGTTCATCACAGGATTCATGCCACAGTCCATTCGTTTGACCTTTATCGACCAGCCCGAAGATTTGCTACCAACTGTGTCTATCCTTTTTAGACCGCAAGAGAGATCGCACTGGTTTTAAAAGCATGTGGCGCTCATTGGTGGTCAGGTCCGAAACCATAGAGATTTGTTTCCTGGACACGCGTATTCTGAATAGCTTCACGACAACTTCCGAGTGTTCGACAGAACCTTCATCGGGAACCCAAAAAAATATCAGTTCGATATGAATAGGCATGAAATACTGTAATGGAAATCATAAGATTTTACCTCCCGGGGAGGATCGTTTGAAACTAATCAACTACTTGGGCATCTTCGCCGCTTCGTTTCTAATAAGTGGCGCTTCAGCGGGTGAAGCTGTAATAGCACCGCCCGGAACAACTGCCTCAGCTCATAAACCGAAAGATCCCGAAGGAATGCGGCTTCATACTCTTTGTGGCGGTCCGGACATATATGCTAACGACATTAAGAAATATACCGACTGTCGCGAGTGGTACTCAGCTGAAAAAAAGAAGCAGACAAGGCGAGGGCCGAAAAGCAGTGCGGAGGTTCGGCCGCGAGTAGCGCGGCCCCCAAAAAATATGAATCCTGTGTGTTTATCGGCAGCGTTAAGCTAAGCGAGAAAACTGAATCCGCCCAGAAAAAGTGCGGAGGTTACGAAGGGTTCGTTGCAGATAAAAAAATGTATGAAAAGTGCGTTAGAAATGCTGAGGCAACAATTAAACTCAATCGACTCCAAGAAACGGATTGCGCGAAATACGTTAACAGCCCGGATAGAAATCCGGTCGCTCAGCCTGTCACGGTGACTGGAAAAGTTCGCCTCAACAGAATGATCAAGGGTTCAGAAGGGGATGCGTATCTTGCGCGTATTCGCTACGTCGTTGAACTTAATCCGGCTACATTGAATCGCAACAAAGCCTTTCGCTCCTGCGGCATTCGTGCTGTTACCATTGACAATAATACTGCAGGCTTGACTGATGCAATGTTGGGTCGAACGGTTTCGATTACGGGAGTTCTTCACGATGCGGAAGTTTCCGCAGAGGAAATCGACAACGCAACTATGCTTCCTGATTCGGTTCGGGTTCTTGATTGAATAAGCATTCCATCGCGCGCGGCACGCTCTGCTTTCCTGACCGGCTCTCGGTCTGGAAACAACGGAAAATCAAGTCTGATACTTCGGCCGCAATATTGGATATTGTGAGTCAAGAATCGAGCCGCCGACGACGCAAAGACCCTGACTTTCCCCGCTCGCCAATCAAAGTCGTCTCTTGATATTGTCGTCTCGAAAACAGAATTCGGACATTTCTTAAATCTCATTTGAGAATTTCGATTTTTATTGACGGGCGTTTTGTTCTTTTTCTGAAGTTGTAAATCGCCGCAGAGAAGAGCTTCACAGAAACCGATTGAACGAACGTAGCGACGTCTATTTCGCGAGCTGCAGAGATGACTCGCTGGCGGAGCCAGCTTGATTTCCAAGGGCCCGATCGTGCCGATTTAAGCGCGAAAAATCTGTCGCCAAAAACTGATGATAAGACCTCTCTATCCAAGGGAGGAATCTATGCTTGCACTTTCTAACGACAATTTGATCACGGCCGTCCGCTCACTTGTGAAAGAAGAACGACGCATTACTCGAGAGATTTTAGCTCACATCAATGAAGTCGCCCGGCGCAGACTCTACGCCGATCTTGGCTTCTCCTCGATTTTTGATTGGTTGGTGAAGGACTTAGGCTATAGCGAATCGGCCGCCTATCGAAGAATACAGGCCGCGAGGATTTTGCGGGCTGTCCCGGAAGCCGCCGGCAAGTTAGAATCTGGAGCGCTTGGTCTTACCGTGCTTTCAAAAGTGCAAACTTTGATTCGCGCTGACGAGAAACGCACTGGCGAAAGAATGTCCATTCAAGAAAAATCCGAAATTTTAACAAAGGTAGAATCATGTTCAGGCCGCGAAGCCGAACATCGATTGGCGCAGCACTTTCCGGAGGTGGCCGCCGTGCCCAATGAGAAAGTTCGCGCGATCAGCGAGCATCAAATCAGCATCCAGGTGATTTTCACTCGAGTGCAATTCGAAAAGCTAAAACGAATTCAGGAGCTGCTTTCACACACGCACCTCGGGTCATCACACGCTGAATTACTCGATGCCGCGATGGATGCTTTTCTTGAGAAAAAAGATCCGCTTAAAAAAACCGTGAAGCCGCGTTCGGCGCCATGCGACACCGCTGCGGAAGCGGACGTGCCTCATGTCCAACCCGCAAACTCACTCAAGCCGTCGACCCGAAACGCCGTGTTGAAGAAATCAGGCGGTCAGTGCGAATACCGTGATCC
>JALHOI010000457.1 GCA_022843085.1 Pseudobdellovibrionaceae bacterium | reverse complement strand
TAGCAGCCCTCTTACAGCGACTTCCCGTCGCTCTTGTTTTTCAGATTCAGAAAGCGAATCATTTTTACCCAAGTTTCGCCGACGATCCGCGCTAAACTGATAGAACTTCGATATCTGATCCTCTGACACCGAGGCTGAGTTGATTTTGTATTTAAGCAGCTTTTGAGCTTTGATCTCGTTCAGTGGATCGCGCTCAGAGACAATTTTGATATGTCGATTGTTTGCAGGAAGGTGCAGATACAAATCGAAACCAAGCGTCATTCCAACCTCGATGTCGACAAGTTGCACTTCGCGAAACACTCTAAGTGCTCCATTTGTCGCCCTGGCAATGTCTCTCTTCAAAGCGATTTCAAAAGTTTGACGATCATTTGGCATCAAAAAGGCGTCACTAAAACCGTTTTTAATAAAAGTAGGTCGATCGAATCCTTCGCGTTTTTCTAGGATGTAATAAATCGAGTGATCTGGATAGTTCATGCGTAGACTCTGAGCGACTTCAATCGTTTCAACGCCGGTCGGAGGCTGACTACAAAGAATAACAGCCGGTTCGTTTGAAAAGGCCTCGCCAAGCTCGTACTCAAGGTAACCCAGGCGCACAACCTTACAGACGTCCGCGAGAGAATTGAACAAGCTCTGGCTTGTCTGAAATTCTCCAAGCGCGATGATGGTAATGTTCGTGCCGTTCACAAATTAACCAGTCTGTTTCGGAGCTTGTGGAAAAAGAGACTTGTGAATGGTTTCGAGTTTTGCCCGAATCGTGTCAGCCGTGAATGGTTTGATAACATATCCACTAACCTTGGCGGTCACTGCTTCGACAATCTGACTTTGATCGGCTTCCGCTGTTACCATCACGAAAGGTACCTTTGAAAATCGAGAATCCGATCTCACTCGTTTAAGTAAATCGAGCCCCGTCGAGACTGGCATATTCCAGTCGGAAATAATCAAATCGAAAGGTGGTTTTGCCTCGGAAACCTTTTGCCAGGCCTCGGCTCCATTCGACGCCTCGCTAATATCGACAAAACCAATCTCTTTACAGATGCGAATTACAATTTTCCGCATTGTCATCATGTCATCGACGACCAAAATGCGAGTTCTAGAATCAAACACTGAGACCTCCAGCTGTTTTCTTTGACGAGACTGTCGCCCGTTTTCCAACAGGTAATTTCAAATTAAATTGGGTTCGATCGGCTTTCAAATCAAGTTCGAGATCACCGCCGTGATCCTCAACGATTCCGCGAGAAATGCTGAGTCCAATACCCGGCCTGGCAGGCGCACGCGTCGTAAAAAATGGATCAAAGATTCGCCCACGGTGTTTTTCGTGAATTCCATGGCCCGAATCTGGAATGGACACAACAACATGGTCTGCTTCGCGATAGAGATCGATCTCGATGATCCGCTTCTCCAAGCCAGCGACGGCTTCGACCGCATTGTTAAGGACATTGACAAGCGCTTGCGATATCGGAACAGGCTGCATCCACGCTTTGATCACATCGTCTGGAAGTCTAAAGTTGACGGTAATGTCAAAAATTTGAAGTCTTGGCTGACAAAGAGCTAGAGCATCAGAAACGACCTGACCCACAGAATACTCAACCATCGGATCTGCTGTTCCATCGCGACCAAGCTTCTTTAAGCCTGCGACGAGCTGCGAAATACGATTCACAGCACGATCAATTTTCGCAAGATTCAGCTGAGCAGCACTATTCTCGCCCTTGAGGCGTACGTCGTCCATGAGACTCTCATTGAGAGCCGAAATGATGGCGAGTGGGTTATTGATTTCGTGCGCAAACCCTGCGGCCATTTCAGTCAACGATGACAAGCGACTGGTATTAATTAGTTTCGCGCGTTCTTCGGCCTGAGCAGCTTCTCTTCGAGACTGTTCTGTAACGTCTTCGACCACAAAAACAAATCGGTTCGAATACGAATCAGAACAGCGATTGACTGAACACTCGTATTTTTTTTGATTAGGAAAAGTTCCAGAGTAAGCCTCAAAGGCGACCGGCTGTCGAAGACGTTTGGATTCCCGATACTTTTCAAGCCAGAGCGCGGTCGTGGCGAGTGAAGTTCCAAGATCCGATGATCGAACCGGAAACTTCGCTTCAATTGGGATACCAATCTCGCGGCGTGCCAACGCATTGGCTGAAAGAACTTCGATATTGTCATCATGAACTTCGACAAGCCCGATCTGAAACGGAACTGTTTCAAAAATGCTTCGAAGATCTTCAGTGGTCACGTGTGCGAGCTCGTTCGCTTCCCTTAGTGAAGCCACGAGGTTTTGGTAAACAGCTTTTTCTGCAACGACTTTGTCACGAGCTGCCAACGACAAGACCGCATCGCGCCGAACTTCGAGATGTCTGACAATATGACGGCTAACGAGTTCAAGTGCGCGCAACGCTTTGGCACTCAACTTTCGTGGCACGGTATCGAGTACGGCAAGCGCACCAAGAGTGAAACCGTCTTCGCCGACCAAGGGCACCCCAGCGTAAAAACGGATTCCGGGCGAGTTTACAACTAATGGATTCTCGACAAATCGCGAATCAAGTAAAGCGTCTTCTACAATAAGCGTTTCACGACCCTGAACAGCGTGAGCGCAAAATGCAACGTCTCGAGGCGAACCTTCAAGAGTTAAACCGACCTTCGATTTGAACCATTGACGATCTTTTGCGACAAACGAAATTACAGCCATCGGCGCGTCC
>JALHOI010000456.1:379-2695 GCA_022843085.1 Pseudobdellovibrionaceae bacterium | reverse complement strand
GATGAGTTTATTTGCAGGTTTGATCGGGAATTCGCTTCCAATTTTATTGTTCGTTATGTGCGGTCTTGTCGCCGCGCAGCCGTCGATTGATCGACCTCAAGATTCAAACATGAAGGCGGGCCAACTCTTCAACGTTAGAATTGCTCCCGCAGGTAAACGCATCGAAGTTTTCATTGCGGGTCGGGATGCCGCTAGCATCGATTTTTCAAACGTAAATTTGAAAGCGACGGTCACGGTTGGAACCAAGCGATGGTTTTTCATTCCAAAAAAAGAGTCAGACCACTTCGTGCTATCGACTCCTCCTGACTTTCCGGTCCGTGCTGAGAGTGAATTGCATTTACAGTTCAATTCGAAAGAAAAAGAAGAGACCATGAAGTTCAATTTGAAACCATTAGAATAGGCGTGCAACTGCAACACTTGGTTAGTTACGGTAGCGATCGCTGTACTGTTTGCCCAAAATCATAGGCAAACTTTCGTACTTCGGACCAGTCCGTAAAATCGTAGTCGTGATCAATATCTGTTTTCTGCCCGGCCTTTCGCGCGATCATACGCATGACTCGTTTTTTGAGCCAGCCGTACTTCGAATACATCAACGCGCCTGAAAAAATGGTCCACTTTTCCGGCTGCCATCCCGTCACCGCGAAAAAGTTTGATACGAAGTCTCGCTCGGCCTGTTGTGTTTCGGGTTCATCTTTTTGCAAAATACCGAGACAAACGGAAAAGAAAGCTGTGGGTCTGCTGGCGAGCGAGTGGGCATTGCGTGCGATCAGTTCAGTAAATTTCTTCGGAAATCTCGAAACGTGAATCGGGGCGCCGGCTACGATCGCACTGTAGCGATCAAACTCAACCGACTCAGCCTTGTCTGAGTCGATGACTTCGACGCGAAAGCCTTCTTCTTTAAGCACCTTGGCAATACAGTTTGAAACCTTTCGGGTGTGCCCTTCGATAGTGCCGTAGACGATCAGAATCGGTTTCATACGATGACCGTCGATCCGTGGACGTAAACGTAGCCCTTGAAAGAAACTCTCTCAGCTAGAGGGCGCCTCAATTCGCCGGCACCCGTTGGCTGGTCGTCATCGTGAGTCGGCAATAGAGCCCATCCGAGAAAGTGAATCCTCATGCCTTCCTCGATGCCTTTTTTTCCGTCGCGGGCATGACTAAGACTGGCACAGTCGCCTTCTCTAGAATTTCGCGCGTCACACTGCCAAGAAAAACGGCCTCCCAGGGGCCTGTCTTTTCAGTCATAACAATGAGGTTTGCGGCCTCTTTTTTAGCCGACTTCAAGAGTCCCGTCCAAATGGTGTTCGAGTTGCTGATGAGCTCGTAGCGAGCGACGACACCCCGCGCTTTCGCCTTCGCAACCCACTTCTGGCCTTGCTCGTTCGCGTCCGACTCTTGGACTTCGAGGTACTGTGAATAAGCAGGCCATCCGCTCGTTATTCCTGCGTAGGCCGTCATCGTTTCATTGACGATGTTCAGCATGACGTGAGCGATGACGACTTTTGCGCTGACGGTTTTTGCAAAGTCGAGCGCCTGCTCGAATGCGGCTGCGTCGACCTCAGAAAAGTCGGTCGCGAAGACTATGGTCTTCAAAGTTTTTAAAGGGGGAGCTTTCGCGCTGACGACGAAAACGGGTACTCCAGACTTCGCGATCAGAGAACTAACGAAGCCGGCAGGCATTCCCCGGCCGGTTCTGGCAGTGTGGGTGAACACCGCAAGCGCAGATGGTTTCGAGGAACTAACTTCATTTAAGACGGCCTGAACCGAACCCTTCTTCGATTTATAAGGTTGAAAGAGAATACTAGATTCTGGTGCTTGTCCTGCGTGATTACGTTTCAGAAACTTTGTAAGCGCAGCTCGACCAACCTTTTCGAATTCAGCTCGCCAGTTCGATGTGAAGTCACCAGGCCAGTTCACTTGGTCGGGGCTCATGACTGAGATTGCGCGCGTTCCCCAGCCGGCCTTCGCCGCGATACGATTCATCGATGAGACCGCATTTTTAATCGAGTTTCCGTTCTTCAGACAGTCGAAAGTTAGTAGCAGAGTTCCGTTTGTCATTTTCAAAATAGCCTCGTGTTTCCAAAAAAAATTATATCAATCTGAACGAGATGAACACTGATCGCGTACGGACATCTATTGTTTAAGGCGAGTTTCGAGAAGTTCATTAAACGCGTTTAGAGCGTCGACCCAGGTGAAAATCCCGACAAGCTTGGCGTTGTCGCAGACGAGAGCGCAACCATACTTTTTCAGAGCCATCTCGGCACAAACTTCAGAGAGAGAGGAACTCGGAGAAATAATGTACGGATCAGGAGTATA
>JALHOI010000456.1:0-369 GCA_022843085.1 Pseudobdellovibrionaceae bacterium | reverse complement strand
CATCGACTTTAACTTTTTCTGGGTCGACATCTTTGAAGCTTTCAACAAGCTTGATGTCTCGGTCGGTTAGTATTCCGACGAGGTGACCGCCTGAAAGAACTGGCAGATGCCGAACGCGGTACTCATTCATCATCTTTTCGGCCTTGGTGAGGCTTTGTTCGATTCCGATCGTATGGGGCAGTGTCGTCATATACTTCGAAACAGATGGGATCGCTTTCATGTTCTTCTCCTTCGAGAATTTGTTGGTTATGAGTTTCGTTATGCAGGCGGGACAAGATTACCTTCGGTAGTCGCAAGTACTCTTCGTGTTCAAGTATTGTTCGAGGTATCAGAGGATCCTTGATGATAACTGTGAGTTGACTGTTTAAG
>JALHOI010000455.1 GCA_022843085.1 Pseudobdellovibrionaceae bacterium | reverse complement strand
GCTGTATTCTTTTTCAAGTTGGCCCCACTTCGACTTAGATCCTTTCGGCGATGATTGGCTGATTCTGAAGCGGGGCATAAGATCCGGCCAACTTGGTTTTTGATCGTATTATTTTGAGATGGAAGTCTCGATTTTTGAAGGAACGTGTCTATCTTTTGAATAACAAACGATTCGCCGAGACCTAGTTCTTCGTCGCCTAAGACACGATGATAAATCCACCGAAACGCTGGTTGTGAAGGCAATCGTTTTTCTCATCCTCATCTGGTCGATGATCTGGTCGATGATCTGGCCGATGGCGTCGAAAGCTCGCGACGTCGTGCCAAGTGCCAGCCAGACGCCCTCGCCTTTTGAGTTGCGACGCGAGAAAGTCGCAAAGGCAATTATGATGATTCGAATGGGCCGCGCTGAAAAACGCGAAGCGGTTGGCATCGCAACGGCCGAGTTGAAATCGATTCCCGGCTTTACGAAAGAACAAGCGCATGTTCTGCAGACAGCTCTAGGTACGATGTACTTCGGCGCAGATTCGACAACGGGTGATGTCGCACAAGTTAGGGTGCTGACTCGTGACTACGATCGCAAGCTCGCGACCGCGGCAGAAGCGGCCGGTTTAGGCCAAGATTTTCAAGCGTACTTGAAAGCGGCTTACCCTCAATTGCTTGAAGGTCGATTGAGAACGAGTGATGCGCTGCAGCCGCAATTTATCAAAGAAAACGTGTCAACCGTACTGGCGCTCGCGCAAAACAACTTGAAACCTTTTAGCGATAAATATTCACATCTGCTTCGCGACTATCTCTATCAAGCGGGGCCATCGCTCGCGACGGTGCCTGAATGGCGCGCGGGAGTACGCGAGTTTTTAATGACGGCGACAACGTCTCAGTTAAAAAAATTTGGCGAAGGCATCGGAATCTACGACCAGCACAAAGAGCGGGGTGGGCCGTGGGCTTCTCCGTACCGGGCCCTATTCTGGAATGTCGGCGATATTTTCGAAGACGTCGCGGCAGCCAAGAAGGGAAGTGAAACTCAAGACGCGCTTGAGCGGCTTGCGCCGGGATTTCCTAGGAACGGCACGAGGGACCTTGCGAAGCGCGCGCTGAGTGTCGGTTCAAAATCAGTCTTGGATGGCCTTACGTACGTTCCGGAAGTGGCACTTACTGATTTTTACGAGATGCTAAGTTCTGAGATTCATTTGAACAATGCGGTGACAATAAACCCGAGGGTGCTAAGCGACTTACTTGCCTTCTCTTTGCAACGGCTGGAGAATGCGGTGGCTTCACGCTCGGATGCTCGTCTGATTCACCAAATACTTCCGAGGATGCTTCAAGCTGAAGAGGATTACAATTCACCCATGAGAGTTCTTGTCCTCGAACAGCTTGAGGGAGCCGAGCAGCGCCTGTCTTTCAACGGCGGCATTAGCGCTGAAGATCGTGCTTACTTTCGGCAAGAATTGAAAGCTGCCGTACAAACCGCGAAGGCCTTTCAAGCAAGGCTCGCAGTTGAAAGAGCTGCGGCTGACGAGGCTTCTCGGATTCAGGCACAACAACTTCGTGCGGAATGCCAGGGTTGGTTTGAAAAGCTATCAAGGGTCTTTAAGCGATAGGCGAGGACGTCGTTCCGCATCTCGCCCTCGATCTTAGGATTAGTTCGGCAATGCCTCGAGCGAGAGGGGTGATCGAAGCATCGCAATGGTCTGTTTCATGCGATAGAAATTGTCGTCGACACTGGAAGAGAAACTTAAGAGAATGCGGCGCCCAACGAAGTTTCTCGGGTTCAGCGATACCGAGGTACGCGGGTGAGATTCAAGAGCGATTTCTGCGTCACTCGATATCTTTGCGATGGACGATTCAAGCATCTCGCTATGGCGATTTAAAGTCTCGTTTCGAAGAAAACCTGTTTGAACGAATTTATCCAAAGCTGGCGTCAGAAAACTTGGCTTCGATTGGCCCGCTTCGATTTCAGAAAGCTCGAGCGCTTCAAAGGTGAGAGGCCTTTCAAGCATGATCGCGACGCTCCGCATTTCTCCTTCGTAGGCCGCGGCGGCCACGGCAGCGAATTCGAGTTCTGTGAGCCCGGTCGTGAGCGGTTGAAAGTCGGGCGATTTGAACGCTGTTCGAAGCGCCGGCTCGGCCTGGGCCGCTTCAACCAGAAAATTTCGATTGGATTTTAACAACATAAGAAAAATTTGTGCTTCGACGATTGTTTTCGGCCGAGTTAACGAAGCGAGCAGAAATCGGTTTAGATTTCGCATCTCGAGGGCGACTGACTTCGTTGTCGCTGTGCTTGTCGACTTTGCAAGCTGCAGGTTCCATTCTCGGCGCTGCAAATTAGCGAACTCTAAAAAGTCGAAGATTCCGCGTCCCAGGTTCTTTGGTTCGGTAGCGTATTGCGGAAGCTTCACGAGTTCATGATAGTGAACGAGCGACGGAGCGAAACGTTCGAGATAAGCACTGATTTCGGGTTTCAAAATTTCCGACTTCGGGCACCAGCTGCGCGAGCTACAAAGTTTTGGCTCTGAATCGAATGGGATATTGAGCTGAGAGATCAGGCGCGCGGCTTGCTTCTCCTCGAGCGACAAGGGAGGAATGTTAAGAAGTTTCGCTGAAACCTCGGGGCGCAGTTGGGCGTCGCTCGCATTTCCAACGATGAGGCCCGTTGCCCCGAAAATTGTGAGCGCGAGTAGGATAAGTCCAAGAGTTGCAAAAGATT
>JALHOI010000454.1 GCA_022843085.1 Pseudobdellovibrionaceae bacterium | reverse complement strand
ATGTTGCAAAAGCGGCTGATCATCAGAGCTAAAGAAGTAAGAGTCACCGTCGTACTCGACATTGCCGTTATTGCTCATGGGGCGGCTCGTGAGTTCTTGTCCGTCGCCTCGAGTCGTCATCATGCAAAAGTCGAGATCCCGCATCATCTTGCTGATTTTTTTGAGTGAATCATCTGGGCGAAATTTTTCAGGCACCGCGATCTCCTCGAAGAAATTGAATAAAAAGTTGCGGGGCCAAAAGCCCCGCTGATATTCGATCTTCATCTAGGTAGCAAAGCGAGGGCCACAGCACTTGCGAAACATCCAACTCGCATGACCGGAAGGCTATCAGAACGATAACCTATCGGAACAACAAGTAGACGTCTGAGGTCTCGCCGACAGAACCGCAATCAAGCGATGAACCGCGGAATGAGATCTCTTTGTTTTTTGTCAGCTGCCCGTACATGTTGATCGGATTAAATCGGCTTGTACCACCCGAGCCGAACACATGCCAATCAAGTACCGGTTCACCGTTAACTTGAATCGGCATTGTTCCACCGCCATCGCGATAAGGAATTGCATCGCCGGTACCTGAGGCCCAAAGGTTCGGCTTCATCAGCCCAGGGAACATCACTTCGACGAGGAAGTAGTTATCGACATAGATGTCGTCACCGCCGTGAGAGTCGCCCGCAAGGACAACTTCGCGGTCGCCCAGAAGTACAAACTTGATTTCACGCGAGCCCATCACATGCGGCGCCGCATTGCCGGGTCCACCGTGATTGCGTGAAACGATATCCTGGCGGCGTTCGGTGTAGGTCGTTGACGGAGCGAGGGCCGTTTTTCCAACAAGCTTCGCGTAGTAGCAGACCTTGCCACGTCCATCGGCGTTCACACTTCTCGGTGGAATCACAAAGTTGCTGCTCGCAACTTCGACATACGAATCACAGGTCGGAGAAATCGCGACACATTTATATCCGTCATAGGTCTCACCTGCGGGACACACGGTGGCCGATCGGTACTCGCATTTCAATGTCATGGGATTAAACACTTCATTCGGACCACACGTGAGACACGAGTTTCCAATATCATTCGAACCCGCGGGACATAGACATACACCGCCAACTGCGACCCGCCCGGTCGGGCAATTCGGCCCGCCGGCTTCGCCCGGAATTATCGGAATCGCAGGCCCCTCACCAACAGGCGGAACATCAACTGGCCCTGGGTTCGGGTCACCGGGAGGTTCGTCTCCAGTTGCAGTCGTCGAACCAATGAGCTCCGAGCCGGCTTGAAATTGAACGCCGCTGCTGCAGTTCTGGTACGAAATCACTAAAACCCCGAGGAGCATCAAAAAGCGCAGAGCGCGCAGTCGACTTTGAGTCACAATTTTTCCATCTCGGAATTTTCTCATAACGATACACCCCATATGACTCTTCGGCGTTAGCTGGCCGTCGCCGGCCGGACTCCCACCCAACCCTTAGGATTGCAAGATCACCACCATGTCGAAAGCTCAAAGCGTCGTCTAAAGTTCACGATGCTGTCTAAAACTCGTCACGATGCCTAAAACTTGTCCGCTTATGAACAACCTTCGTTCTCGTTTAGTGTCTCAATTTAAAACGCTCGATCAGTTCGTTCGAAACACGAGACCAAACAAAAACAACAGCGATGTTCCGGGCTGAGCTTGAAATTTGAGGTCTGATCGAAACCAAAGAGTATCGCTTGCGTGAACCATCAGTCCGCCACCGACGTGCAGCCCTGTTTCTGTCTTGCGAGAGTCGGCTCCGACCGGTCGGTAGTAATGGCCGTCGAGGCCTCCATAAAAAATCCCAAAAAAATCTTCCATCGCTGGTAGGTCAGCTCGCAGACTTGCCGAGATCGTTGTGAAGTCGACACCCTCAGCGTGAACGTTCGCAAATCCGAGCTCGACCATCCCAATCGAACCCGTGCGAATTCCGTAGCGGCCGCCGAACGTCGGTAAAACCTCGGTCACACCTTCGATTTGATTCGGAAGCATCGTGCCAAGAAACAAGGAAATTTCGTCACCGCCGTCGCCCGAAGCCTGCGCTAGCGCCCGGTTAAAATCGGCAAATTCCAAGGCGAGCACTGCGATGAACGAGAAAGAAAATATACGGACAACGCTTCGCCTAGAACTTCGTATATCTGAACGCATATCTGAAAAGGATAACGTATTAGACCGCATCTCACCAAGCCTTGACCTCACAGACCTTAAAACCGGACAATCAAAACAGATGATAAAGCGTATGGAAGGCTATTTTCAGGGTGATTCAACGTCGTATGCTGGCTCGAGCCCGACGCAAAACGAACTTTTCTACCAATCATGGACAGGCCCAAAACCGCGCGCGACTTTGGTCTTAACTCACGGAATCGCCGAGCATTCCGAGCCCTATCACGAACTCGCAATTGATCTGGTTCCCAAGGGGTGGGATCTTTACGCCTTCGATCTTCGCGGTCACGGGCGAAGCGACGGGCGCAGAGGTTACATCGACGACTTTCACCGCTTCTCGCGCGACCTCGACAAGTTTGTGCGGCACCTTCGTTCTGGCCCTCTCGAAAAATCAGCTCTTCCGATTGTTATGGTGGGGCACTCGATGGGCGGCCTCATCACACTTCGGTATCTGGTTGATCACGGCGAAGCTGCGCCAGCCGTCGCCGCGGTTTTGAGTTCACCGGCTCTCGGTATTTCGATGCCGATACCTGCGCTGAAAGAGTTCGCCGCAGGACTTT
>JALHOI010000453.1 GCA_022843085.1 Pseudobdellovibrionaceae bacterium | reverse complement strand
ACTTTAAAAGTAAATCGTTCGCCTTAACAAAGCAAAATGCCGGAAGGAATTCACTATGCTTACAGGAAAACCCACAAGAGCTTGGACTTTAGCCATAGTCTGTTCATTAATTGCAGTTTCTGCGTTGTACGCAACTGGTTGTTCTCCAAAAGCATTTGTCAAAGGCAAGTACGATGACCCCGAGCGCGAAAATTTGATGAATGATCAATGGTCAGAGACAGACATGCAAAATGTTGTTCGTGACTTGGTTGCAAGTATGATTGCTCACCCAGCGATTGGCACAGCGAAAGCTCCACCCACGGTGATGGTGACAAACTTACAGAATAAAACCAGCGAGTTTATCGACACCCAATCGATCATGGATATGGTTCGTGTCGAACTCTCGCGAGGCGGGCGGGTTTCGTTCGTCGACAAAGAAGCGCGTGAAGACGTTGCTGCTGAGTACGAATATCAGGGCGCTGGTAACATGTCTGAGGAATCGAAGAAGTCGAAAGGTGGCCAAATCGGAGCCGACTTCATCATCAACGGCCGTCTCGATTCGATTGTTCAGCAAGCTGGCAAAGACAAATCGGTCTATTACAAAGTTACTTTGAATCTCACCAACTTGAAGACGAACGTAATCACGTGGAGCGACTACAAACAGCTTCGCAAGAAGTACCGCAAACAATCGGTCGGTCTGTAGGTCGAGAGGCATCTGCATGGCGGCGCTTCGATGCGGCGTATTCGTTGCGCTGGTATTTTTAACGGGTTGCGCGTCTTATCAGTTGGCTACTGAAGAAGCGCGCAAATCTATCGCTGAAAGTCCCGAGAAGGCGATCGAGCGGCTTGAACCGCTGGCGAAACAAGAGGGTAAAGACCAGCTTCTCTACATGCTCGACTACGCGACAGCTCTGCAGCTTGCGAATCGAAATGCAGAAAGTGCCCGTGCCTTCAGCGCGGCCGAAAGAATTGCAGACTCAAAAGATTATCACTCGATATCGCGAGTTGCCGGCTCTCTCGTGCTCAGTGAAGAAGTCGTTCAATATAAGGGCGACGATTTCGAGAAAGTCCTCATCAACGGCATGAACGCGCTTAATTATCTTGAGATGGGCGAACTCGACGGGGCGCTGGTTGAAGTTCGCCGCGTGAACGAGAAGCTTAACAAGCTTCGAATCGATGGAAAAAAAGAATTCAACCAAAGTCCGTTCGCTCTCTACCTCGGCGCTATGATTTGGGAGGCCGACAAAAAATTTGATGACGCCTACATCGCCTACAAAAATGCGTATGAGGTTGCGCCGAACTTCCGACCGCTTCGCGAAGACCTGATTCGTGCGGCCATCAAAGCGCAGCGACCCGAAGAGCTTGAAAAGTGGAAAAAAGCTTTTCCTGAAGTTCAGATTAAGCCCGAGTGGAAAGACCGAAATCGCGGCGAGGTCGTTCTAGTTTTCGCAAATGGGTGGGGACCGAGAAAATATCCTCGATTTGATAATCAGAAATTTCCGCAGCTTGTTGCTGTGCCGACCGCTGTGACTTCGGCCGTCATGTCGGTCTTCCCGCAGACTGCTCCTGATGGATCAGCACCGGTCGGCTCGATGTCGACCGCATCGATCTATTCGATCAACGACATCGCAATCAAAGCACTCGAAGCTGATTATGCGAGGCTTGTCGCCTCTCGAATCGCAGGCACAGTGACGAAAGCTGTCGTTGCTCACCAACTTCGGCAGCAAAACGAACTGCTTGGAGCCGTCGCGTGGCTGGCCTTGAACGTTAGCGACCGGGCCGATCTTCGTCAGTGGTCGACGTTGCCCGCGAGTTTTCAAGTCGCCAGAATTTCAGTCAACCCGGGAAAATATCAAGTTGATCTCAAGGCGATGGGTTCGACCGAAACAAAATCGGTGGACGTCGAAGTGAAACCCGGCCGTAAAGCTTTTTTGGTCTGGCGAGTTTTGCGCTAGGGGTGCAGCGCGACCGATTCATTCTTTCCGACAGTCTCGAAATTTCCATGATTTATACTTTCGAACAAAGCTGTCGCAATACCTGTTGAGGCGTCCGTTCTTTAAAAAGTCCATATGAAGAACCCGAAACAACGCGGGCGAATGTCCACGGATCGAGTAGTCGCGTTGGTCTTTGCGCAGGTTTCCAGAAAGCACGTTGCAATTCTTGACGACACTTTCAGAGGCCGAATTGAGATCCGCGTAGTCTTCAAAATGAGTTTTGATGGATGCGGGTTTTCCTGGGCCGTGCATGCCGGCGAGGCACTTATCAATTTTTAGCCGTTTCGTTTCGCCGTGGCCCCCTAGTGGCAGCAGCGGCGGTGAAGACAGATCTTCTAAAACATGAAGTGGATCGCTGACGTGACCGAATTCGTGAAGCCCAACCTTGTACGCTAACTTTGGATCGTAGGCCGAGATTGCTGAAATTCTGACTTCACGAAAATCAGTCTCACTTTGCTGTTCAAAGAGTCCTTCGAACGTCGACTCAAGGTAATCGCAGGATGAAAAGGTTTCGACCAGGAGCTTCGGATCAGTGAGGTCAAATCGGTAGGCCTCAGCGATGGTGTAGTCGGCTGGTTGCGAATGCCTCGCGTATGTGGCGAGGTCGTAGCGAGCGGTTTCGGCCGTCAGCTTTAACGCATCGATCATTTTGCTGGCGAGTTCGCTGGCCGATGGCGGCATGACAATCGGCATCTGCCGAATTTCCGCGTTCAGAATTCGGCTGTCACTTGGCCGATACCGGGCGCGGTTATTTTGAATGGTCGTCTGTCG
>JALHOI010000452.1 GCA_022843085.1 Pseudobdellovibrionaceae bacterium | reverse complement strand
GGGCGCCCGGGGGGCGGTGGGGGGCCCGGGCGGCGCCGGCTACGCGGAGGCGGGAGTTGTCCCTAAAACGGGCACGCCGCCGCGAGAACCTGACAAAGTTTCTAAAGAACTTGTTCGACTCTCACGATCCCCGACTTATCTAAAACGATTCGATGGGCTGCGATGTGAACACTGTCGGGATTGATAACCAACGGTTTGAATCCCAAAATTACGCGAGCGGCGAGCGCCCAGGTGCGAAGCCGCGACGGCCTCGCGAGTGGCCCCTTTAAGAGGGACGTGCGAGTGACCATATGAAAATGGTAGACGCGATGAGATCGAGAGAGCGTCAGGCGCCCGTCGGCCTCGAGGTCTGTGAGATCTTTAAACGGATCGTCCATAAACTTCAGGTGACGATCCAGATTTAAGCGAACGTTTTCGTGAAGCGCACGCGACTGGCCGGGGCCGGCGAAATTCGGACGCAGAAAAAATACGCGCCGGGTGCTGAGAACGTCCTCAGGAAGTCGAAGACTGCGTTCTAAAGCCGAATCTGAGTGCCTCGCTTCAGTGACGGCGGCCTCGCACGATTTCGATGACAGAATTTGCAGCCATTCGCGACTGAGGCCAAAGTTTTTTTGATCGGCAATTAGTTGCGTCTCAAAGTCTGGAATCAGCACCATCGCTTTTTTCTGAAGCTTGATTCGTGCCCAGTCTTTCATTCGGTCGCGCAACACATACAAAATAACACCAAGACCAATGACCATTAAACCCTGTGACGCAAAAGTCGCGATATTTTTTCGACCCAGCTGCTCAAGTATGGCCGCAATAATCGCAGCGATGGCGGTCCCTATCAGCGCCGATGACTCGGTTATCTTCTGCGCTGCTTGTGTCTTTGTGACATCGACAAATGTCTTACTCTGAAAGAATTTTTTCAGCTGGCTGAGGCGACTGAGATGGCGTTCGCGTTCCAGGTCTGTTTCAGACTCAAACGACAGCCCTCTTGTCCGTCTATAGACGGCCTCGTCTTCCTGCAGAGCTTTCAGAAGTTGTCTAGCACGCGCGCGCGCGGCATCACTTGAGGCATCGCTATCGATTGTCGAACCTTCGTCAGCATTGGCGTCTTCGAGGTCCGCAAGTGGCGCCTGATCGTGTCTCGTCCATTCATGAGAAGATTCAAAATTCGAAAACTCGCTTGAAATGGCTCCGAGATATTGAACGTAAAGCTGGCTGACGTACTCATCCAGCAAGGCGTTTAGCCCCCGCGCATCTTCAGTTTTCGATCGCATCGCTTCACGAATCGCTTCGATCTTTCGACGTACCGTTTGTAAGTTTCTCGAAAAAGCTTCGAAGCCGATTGATCGGCTGGCACAGGTCGTCAGCAGCGTTTGAGAAACGAAGAACTGTCGCCCATGTTGAATCGAAAGTCGCTTCAGCCTTTCGGCGACAATCGCAGCGACGTCTTTTGAGGCCTCAAGCACAGCTTCTCGAAGGTCAGATGGAGTTTCCTGGTCCATGGCTTGGTGCGCCTGGGCTTCGACTTCAAGTCGCGTATTGGCGCGCTTTAGCTCGAGAAGTGCGACGCTGAAATCTTCATCGTCGAAGCCTTCGGTCGACGGAATCGAAAGGCGCAAACGAGTTCGAATATCTTTGGCGAACTCGGCCTTTCCGACCAATTCAATTTCAAAACTTTTCGGTACGTAGAGAAACATCTCGGTGACGACCTTTTGCGACTCATCGCAAAGAGCGATCACCGATTTAATTTCAACGTTGTGGTGGTCATGGCGAGACACCTGCATGACAGTTGTTGAATCGTCGGCTTGTTTTCGTTGGCTGCTCGGACTTGTTCCACCAGCTGATCCATGACTTGAGCTCGTTGGTCGGCGGCTAGCTGTCACTACTGCGCTCTCGCCGGGGCCTTGCACGGATTTCGATCGAAATGCGGTCATAAGATTTAGTGGGAGAGAGACAGTCTTGAATTTCACTTTTTAGTTTATACACTCCGTCAAGTCAGATCTTTGTTAGGGTAAGGCTGAACTCACCGTTGACCAAGCTTTTTCTGTAGTGGCCAACCCGAGGGCAATTCGGTACCACCTCATGAGGTATGCTTTATTTGGGCCATTCTAAGCCATTCCGACCCGAATCGAGACTCACGCGAGCCCGAGGTTTAGCTAGGCCCGTGCTCCGAATCTTCGTCGCGGTCGGCCTGTGCCTGATCTCAATTTCGGTCGTCGCGGTCGGTCTTTTTGCGTTTCTACCGGTTCCCGTGACTCCGCTTGTCGGGTTGCGCGCCGTGCAGGCGGGTGCTTCGGGCCGCCCTATTCGAGTTGCGAAAGACTGGGTCTCGATCGAAGCCATGGCACCCCATCTGCTGAAGGCCGCAATCGCGTCTGAAGATTTTCGTTTTGGAGAACACCGGGGCTTTGATTTCGACGCGATCGAAAAAGCCATGAAGGCAAATGAGCGGGCCGAACGACGTGGCAACGGGCGGATTCGCGGAGCCAGCACAATCTCACAACAAACGGCTAAAAACGTCTTTCTGTGGCCGGGTCGCACCTGGCTTCGCAAAGGCCTCGAGGCCTGGCTGACGATACTCATCGAGGCGACGTGGTCAAAACGCCGAATTCTCGAAGTGTACCTCAACGTGATTGAATTCGGTGATGGTGTCTACGGGGTCGAGCTTGGGGAGGCGAAGCAGCACGCCGTCGCGTACTTTCTCCATGGGAACGGACGCGCCGCCCGCGAGCAGACGGGCATTGGCGATGTTGCCGAGGCTG
>JALHOI010000451.1 GCA_022843085.1 Pseudobdellovibrionaceae bacterium | reverse complement strand
TACTCTTCTGACAATTAGGCAGCGAAACGGTAAAACAATATTTGTCGCACCAATTGGGCACCGCCAAGAAAGAGGCGACTACCAAGAGTCGTGGCTTCCGGCTCGTCTATCGCCTGCGCAACTCAAAAAAGCGCAGCGAATTGCGAAGATCGTGACCGATCGCCTCGGCGGCGCGGGGCTCTTCGGCGTCGAATTTTTTATTGGACGCAACGGTGAAGTTTATTTTTCTGAACTTTCGCCCCGGCCGCACGACACGGGCCTCGTGACTCTCATCTCGCAAGATCTTTCGGAATTCGATCTTCACGCTCGTGCGATTCTTGGCCTTCCAATTCCCAAGATTAAATACGCGAGTGCGGCCGCTTCGGCCGTAGTTCTAGCAACAAAGGATATTGAACATGCCGATATCGAGGGCGTTGAAAGCGCACTCGAACTGAAAGATGTCGATGTTCGAGTGTTCGGAAAACCTGATGCGCGACCTTTTCGCCGAATGGCAGTCGCACTTGCCCGCGCAGAAACAACGGGTGCCGCTCGCAAACTTGCAAGCAAAGCTGCGGCGAGAATGAAAGTTGTCGCATTGAGATCGCCGACTCGAAAACAGTCTCGGACCCAGTCGTCGGGAATCAGCTGAAACGGACGATTCATCCACCATCGTCGCGGTCGCGCAATCCAACATTTTTTCGGTATGATGGGCCTTGGATTAACCGGGGTCGCCGTGACTTAAGTCTAAGCTTTGGAGGTCCAATGAAAACACCACGGAAGACACGACACGGTCATAATCTGCTTTCAGGCCTTGCCTTGGATTTAATCGGATCTGCGATCGCGCTCGCGGTCGTGTGGGGCCTCATGACAACGCTCTTCGAGATTCCCAGCATTCACGATCAGCTGCGAGCAACGCCGCCCGTAAAGATGGCCTACAATGATCTGTACGATTCAGTGATGACTGAAGATTCAGATTGGCAAATGCTTGCACGCCAATAGGTCGCAATTCTTGCCTCAACCCGCACCATGAACTACGTTCGATTCGATGAAACCGAATCCACGAAACCGACGCAGTCAGCTGCCTTTTCAAAACGTTTTGCAAATCTTGATCGAGCTTGAGGGTGTTGACCCAACTGTGTGGCGGCGCATTTTAGTACCCGAGACATTTTTTTGGAGCGATCTGCACCCTATACTTCAGGCTGCGATGGGCTGGGGCATGGAACACGATTACGAGTTTATTCTTGAAGAGAAAAACGGCCACGAGGTCGACCATCAAACGCTTGGCGAGACCCGTGTCGCCGACAGCGTAAAGGCCGACGAAACTTTTGAATACCTCTACGACCCCGAAGATCAGTGGCGCCACAAGGTCACAATCGAAGCGATCCTGCCAAAAAATAAACTGATGCAATACCCCGTCTGTATCGGCGGCGAAAACGCCTGCCCCCCTGAAGAATGCGGTGGCATCAAGGGCTATGAAGACTTACTTGCGTGCGTCGAAGACCCCTCGTCCGAAGACCACAAAAACGTGATGGAATGGGTCGGCGGATTTTTTGATCCTGTTGGATTCGACGCTAACTACGTCAATCAAGAACTGCTGTGGCCCCTCACCGAGGAAATTCTTTAGCGGCAAGGTGCGGGGCGAATTCCTGGCGGAGGAATTCAAGAACGAAGTCATCCATCTCTTGCCGGGCATTCCCTGCCGGATGCATCGCCTGCGCAAGAGTGACAAGCATACGCAGGGCTCGAAATTTTTCAGGATTAGCGCTCGGCCTTAGCCACGGGACGAACGGGCTAAGTGCATCGCCGAGTTGACCCGACCTCGCCGTGAGACCAATAAGTTGCGCGTAAACAATCGCAAAATCCGCAGGACTTTCGAGAACCGCGATCATTTCAGATTTCGCAACTGCAGACCTAGCTGCCGATTGCGCTGGAGGCCGCTCAAATTCAAGCCGCTTAAATTCGAGGCGCACAAGATCGTCGGCCGGTTTGACGCGAGGACCGCTACCATATGCTCGCTGAGCCTGAAGAATCATAGCTTCGATCGCACCACGCCTTTCGGCCTCGCGCGATTTCGGATTTTGGATTCGACTGCCGTCGATAAAACCGAAATGCCCGACCGCACTCGCCTGATCGATCTCATCACGGGTCATCGCTTTCGGCCGAATGTGTGCATCACCTTGAGGCCGAGCTCGCTCAACTTCCTGCCGAGCTCGTGTCGTCAGTTGATTCACAAGTTGATTGACCGAGTTTGATGAAGGCGCTTGTGCCTGGGACGGTGCTTCTGGTGAACGCGCCACCAACGTCGGGGATTTCTCGGTCGAAAGTCGAGCGTAGCTCCACACAGCCGGAGCAATCGCGAGCCGATAAATCTGCGCCTCGGTCGGTCTTTGGGTCGGCGACTTTGCCATTTCGCTGAGCAGGGCTTCGGCGAACTGGGCGGCCGAGGGGTGCTCTGCTGTCTTTAACAGAAACGAATCCAACAAAAACGAATCCAAATTGGCGGGCAAAATCGAACTTGAAGCTTTCGCTTCGGGTGTGCGCAAAAACAAACCTTCGCACGATGTCGCATCGGCACTGGAACAAGTCGCGACTGTGACAAGAAAAAAGCCGATCAATTGTAGGTTAGGAAAACTTTCTCGATTTGTCTGACTCTTAAACACGCTTTGGCCCCTGTAAACCGCGAGGGCGCACTTACTTCTCGCAGGACTCTTGATCTAGCACCAATCAGGCCGTTCGAGCGACACCGATCGCGGCTTCTTTGAGGCCGCGCAAGATGAAC
>JALHOI010000450.1 GCA_022843085.1 Pseudobdellovibrionaceae bacterium | reverse complement strand
GGCTCTGATTTTGTCACCGCGACTTGCGCCGGTCGTTCGCGACGGTGATGTCATTAAGAACAGTCTCACGATTCGCAACACGACCCAGTCTAAGATGAAGGTCGAACTTCGGGTCACAAGCCCGCAATTAGCGGTGCTTCCAAAGATTCCAACCTTCGATTTAAAGCCAAGCGAAGCGAAAGTGATCGACATTCCGGTCACCGTGCCAAGTGGTCTTGCAAGTCTTGAATACCTTGTGGCCGCAAAAGATGTTGTCGGCGGATTTACGGATAGCCTGAAAATCAAAACGCGTGTCGACGCGGCGGTTCCACCAAGCGTCCTGCAGGCCACGCTCTTTCAACTAGATAAGCCGACGTCGCTTCCGGTCGCGCAGCCGAAAGATGCCATCAAAGACCGAGGCGGTCTTGGAATTGAATCTCGGTCAACGCTTCTCACCGGGCTTCTCGGCGTGAAATCCTACATGGAATCGTATCCCTATTCGTGTCTTGAACAGCGAATCTCGAAAGCGGTCGTGCTTGAGGACACCGTTAAAATGAAAGAGACGATTCGTGAATTGCCGGCGTATCTCGATGCGCGCGGGTTACTCAAGTTTTTCCCAAGTTCAAGTTGCGGCTCTGAGCAGCTTTCGAAGTATGTCTTGAAAGTAGCGAAGGCGAATGGGTATGAACTTCCGGCTGAGATCCGGGACCGCGTACTCTCGGGGATGACCGCGGCCCTTGAGGGCCGAAGTCCGTGCGATAATTGGTATGACCTGTTTTTAAGGTCGACTTACCGCGATCAAGAAAAAATTCTTTTGATCGAAGTCTTGTCCGATTACGGAAGTTTTCCTCAGGAGGCATTTCAAGCGATCCGGCTTACTCCTAACTTGTGGAGAACCCAAACTGTGGTCGCGCTCTACCGTATTTTTGAACGCGAATCGACATTGGCGAGTCGCGAGACGCAGATGAAGTCGATCGAAACGATCTTGCGTACGCGACTGAATTATCAAGGTACTGCGATGAACCTGCAGGGAAAGCCGGATGGCGATGCCGAGTGGCGACTTCTGACGTCGCCCGATCAAGAGGCGATTGCGGTCTTCGGACTTGCGATTGATTTGAAAAGTTGGGAATCCGATATCGGCAAAATGGCCCGCGGAGTGACGGCTCGTTTTAAGAAGGGCACCTGGGACAACACGATGGCCAATGCCTGGGGTGCGACCGAACTTCGCAAGTTCAGCGCCAAGTTTGAAAAAGAGAAAGTTCAAGGTGTCACAGGTGTCGCGTCGAGCGGTGTCAGCTACGCACTCGACTGGGCCAAAAAACCGGTCGGAGAAAAAACTTTACTTAAGTGGCCCGTCGGGTCTGACACGAAGCCGGTCGGTGTTGAGTTCACGCACAAGGGCACCGGACGGCCGTGGGTGATGCTTCAAACGATTTCGGCGTTACCTCTTAAGTCACCGCTTGATATGGGATTTTCGGTGAAACGAGTCGTGACCCGCGTGAATTCGGACGGTTCTATTTCAAAATCGGGCACATCTTCAAAATCGGGCACATCTGCGAATCCGATTTCGTGGAAAAACGGTGACGTCGCGAACGTCGAGCTGACAATCACTGCGAAGTACGACCATCCGTGGGTGGTCGTGCGCGATCCGATTCCCGCGGGTGCGAGTCATTTGGGTACGGGGCTTGATGGCAGCTCGAACATTATGGACCGCGCGCCAAAGACTCGGCCGAAGCTTGGCCAAATTGCGGCGTGGCCGGCTGAATTCGATGAAAAATCGCAAAGCCATTTTACGTCGTATGCGGCCTACTTACTGAAAGGGACCTACCAGACGAGCTACCGAATTCGCCTGAATTCTCAAGGCGAAATGAAAATGCCACCGACGCACGTTGAAGCCATGTATTCACCCGAAGCTTTTGGAGATTCACCGATTGGAACATGGTCGATCGCGCCGTAACATAACAGCTTTCGGCCGCTTCGCTGTCACCCCGAGGGCCGCCCTTACAGCGGCAATTGTCGCTATTTTTATCGCGGGTGTTGTCTCGTTCGCAGTTCTGGCGGTGCCTGCGCTTCAAGACGTGAAGCGTTCGCATCGGCCGTCGGACGTGTGGGTCGTTGACAGAAACGGTGTGCCGCTTGAAGCGATTCGAACTTTAAACACGCACCGAAGTCTTGAGTGGGTGACCTACGACCGCGTCTCGCCCGCGCTGATCGAGGCACTTGTAAAGGCCGAAGACCGGCGTTTTTTCAATCACTCAGGCGTCGACTTTCTTGCGATCGCTTCGGCCACACGCTCGTTTCTTTTTGGTGAGCCTCTACGGGGGGCGAGCACGCTGACGATGCAGCTGGTAAAAAGCCTGACGCCGAAGGCTCCTCGGCATGGAAGCTCGTGGCACGCGGGGTTCGTGAAGCTTAGGCAAATGGCTTTGGCTGTGAAACTTGAATTGTCTTGGACGAAATCTGAAATCCTTGAGGCGTACTTGAATCGCGTTTCCTTTCGCGGCGAAGTCATCGGACTTCAGGCCGCAGCACTCGGTTTTTTTCGCAAAGAACCCGAAGCTCTTGATCGAAATGAGTCGGCTCTGTTGGTCGCGTTACTTCGTTCGCCCAACGCCGAGCCAATTGCTGTCGCACGGCGAGCGTGTCGGCTGACCGGGGTTCAAGCGTGCGAGGCGGTAACAAGCCTCACTCTCGATGTCTTGTCTCGACCCCTCGAGATTGCGCGTGAGCGAACCGTGGTTCCCGTTGTCTCGAAAAAGTTTATCGAGTCCTCGGGGTCTGTCATTCGAAC
>JALHOI010000449.1 GCA_022843085.1 Pseudobdellovibrionaceae bacterium | reverse complement strand
ATTTTAATTGCGCGGCATTGGGTGCACATCCGCCGACAACGAAGGTGAGGATTGGCAACAAGGCCAGCGCTGCCAATGCGTTCAATCGATTGAAAAAGGCGGATTGAACAAGACCATTCTGACGAATCGTTGTTAGACGCTGCACATTTACCTCCGGTGCCATTACTAATTTTAGAAACAGTAGAACCCTAAGGTCCGGCTTCAAAGATTGACATAATCAACCTCAACGAAAAATTCTTTCCTAGATGCGTCGATATTGATTCTGCCGCACCAGTGACCAAAAACGTCGCTCGCGTTTACGGTGTTTTGCTATTAAAATGGTAGGAGTTTTGCTTTGCTTTAGTTCGCCGTTTAGTTCGCCGTTTAGTTCGCCCCAGGAGGATCGCCCATGACCGGCCCGAAGCTTCAAAAACCGACCAATTTACTGGACCTTCGACCAACTGGGTTGCCCCTGCTTTCAATGGTTTTTGTTGCGTCGGTTTTATGCGCTACATCAGCCTGGTCGAAAGTCGAGTACGACTCCTCTTCGCTCCTGATCAAAAATTCGGATCAAGTGAGTGAAATGATCCGAAAAAAAATCCGCCAAGCACAGAATATTCAGAGCCGCCAAGTTGAGACGGAAGATGGCGACATACAAGCTGAGCCCGAAGCCCTCGATCACCTGCGCGATGCCATGCGAATTGCGCTTTCCCGACCAGACCAAGACGGCGCACGGTCCAATCTTTACAGTCGCGTGCGGCGTGAGCTCGTGGATCTCAATTCGCTTGATATCGTGCTCATGGAGTTAACTGAAGAAGCGATCGCTGAGCTCCGAAATCAAGAGGGTCCGAGGCGAACCGCGACTTATATCGTAATGCTCGAAAACATGATGGCCGAACTCAAGCCGGACGCGCTGGAAAACCCCACGATCCGTCAGATATTTGAAAGAATTCGCGATTCGCGAATTGCGATCACCGACAAAGCTCGTGTGCAAAATTTGCTGCGGACGATGTCGATCCCGGTCTCTCCTTCGGTGACTGCCGAGAAGATGCTTAAACTCATGCCGCCAATCAAAGAAACCAAGACTAAAGCACAGCCAGCGAAACCGTAAGTCAGTTCACGCAGTTAAACCGCGGCATCGCTTAACTCGACCTATCTCCAATGAAAATTCATCCCGTTTATCCGATACGAAAGTATCGGAGTGTGCGTTTTTTGGAAACCAATTCTCGAAGCCTTCAATCTCGTCCCCGTCGATCAATTCGACGCCATGTTTGGCGGCGATTCCACGCGTGGACATTGCTGACCATTGCACTGCTTACGAGTGCAAATGCCTACTCCGTCCTTCGCCCTTTCGAAAGTTCGAACGACCCTCTGGCGCATCCTCAACAAATCAATCAGTTGGCTCGTCAATCCGGCGTGCCTCTGCCCGCACCAGGACGCGAACCTGCTGCAACGGGACTCGAAAGCAAGAGGCCCGGCAACAAAGGCAATATCGCGGAACTCCGAGTGCCTTGTGATCCTACGGTCAATGTGACGGTTGCAATCAGCGTGAACAGCCTACGGCTACAGTTAGCAGAGTGTAACGCTCGCTCGCCAGCCTCGATCCCTGCGTACTACGTATGGAACGAAACCAATGGGTTCGAAGGTACGGTTTTCCGAATTCCCGACTCACCCAATCGCATCTCAACGGATTACATCACGCTCGAAAAAGGCGAAAACAAAATACGCATCAGCCGAAGCATCGACTCCGAACCCGCCATCGAACAAACCGTCCACGTTTTGCGACCTACTGAGTAGCTGAATTTTTTCATGGACCGTTTTCAAAATGTGCGGGAAACGCCGGCCAACCAAAGTGTCTGCCGCGCCGAGGTGCCACCATCTTTGTAAGCCGCGGAGGTCGTCAAGCTCCCGCTCCATGAACGGCCAAGAGGATGATATTGAATGAGTGAAGCAACTCCATCGGTTAAGCGCACGATACCTTCGACTGTGTAGCGCGGGGTAACTGCCTTAATCACAGAAATCAACGTTTCATTAATCGGCCCAGGCCCCATGCGGTTGGGATCCATCAAGAGTGTAATTTTACTCGTCGCCCAAGGGTTGATCATATTGATATCAAGTGCGTTGCCAGCGATCGAGTACCTCGCGTCTAAGCGAAACGATGCCACTTCGACCTTTAAGTTTGAGATTTTTTCCTTCGCTTCCCAAACTGGACGCACAGTCGGATCGTTCTTAGCATAATTTTCGACATGCCATTCTGTGAGGCGCCGAATGATAAACTCACCAAACTTTCGCCGCTCATCCAGCAGTTCCTGCGGCGTCCCTTTCATGCCATAAACGTCGTTGTAGTAACTAAATCGATTGGGTGCTAAAAATACCTGCTCTCCCTCTGTCTGCCCGAAACGTTGTTGGTAACGTTCGCGAAATTCCCTGCTGAGAGACTCATTGAAAATTCGGTCTCGAATAACGGCGGTCTCGGCTGGCCGCGGAAGCCAAATCAATTCTCGCGACACTTGGTTTCGCTCTTCCCGAACATTTTCGGTGTAGCCTCGACGCCAAAGCTTGAGGGCATAGGCATCCCCGAGCGACGAAAGAAACGTCGCAAACCATACTGCCAATAAGAAAGTCGGCCGCAAACGGCTGGAAACCAAATGCACCATCGCTAATGAAAATTGCAAATCCGGGTCCGAGATTCACTCTAACCCATTGAATCTTATCAGCATCTTGTTCAAAAAAAGGCTGACCGAATGCAGGCCCAGTTTGAAGAGAGCCCGATAGAAGAATTGAGCCGGCATTTTTATCTAATATTTACGATAGGTTATG
>JALHOI010000448.1 GCA_022843085.1 Pseudobdellovibrionaceae bacterium | reverse complement strand
TGCTCTTCCAATCTCGGAATGTAGAATTCAATACGGACACGGCCCGAACCTTTGTTCACCATGTTCGTCATAACACCACGACGAATACCCATCTTCTCAGACACGATACCAGTATAGGCTTCGGCGACGTCGACAACCGCGTTTTCCATTGGTTCTTTACGTTGGCCGTTTTCCGTCTTGAAGATGACTGTTGGTTTGCCGATTTTGCACTCGTAACCCTCACGGCGCATCTGCTCGACCAAAACGCCCAGCTGAAGTTCGCCGCGACCCAAGAGCTTGAAGGTCTCGGGACGGTCGGTCATCTCAAGGCGAATCGCAACGTTCGTTTTAATTTCGCGCTCGAGACGCTCTAAAATTTTACGAGACGTAACGTTTTTGCCTTCAAGACCAGCGAACGGAGAATCGTTAACCGACAACATCATCGCAACGGTCGGCTCTTCAACGATAATTCGTGGAAGCGGTTTCGGGTTCGATGGCGACATGATTGTGTCACCGATGTCGATGTTTTCGAAACCGGCGACGATTGCAATGTCACCCGCAACGATTTCTTTGACCGGAACCTGCTTCATTCCGTCGTACGAATACAAAGCCGAGATCTTGCTCTTCTTGTTGCCTTCAGCTGTCGAAAGCAAGGCCTCGTCGTTCACGCGAAGGACGCCGTTCAGAACGCGACCGATACCGAGACGGCCGACGAACGCGTTCCAACCGAGGTTCGAACACATGACCTGAAGTGGTTCTTCAGATTTGCCCTTTGGCGGCGGAATTCTGTTGATGATGTTTTCGTAGAGAACTTCGAGGTTCGGCTGTTTTTTTGCCGGATCATCTGTCGCCCAACCTTCACGAGCCACAGCATAAACAACCGGGAAGTCGGCTTGTGCTTCTGTCGCATCAAGATCGATAAAGAGATCGAAAACTTCGTTCAAGACTTCGTCGATACGCGAGTCGGGACGATCGATCTTGTTGATGCAAAGAATGACGGCTTTGTTTTGCTCAAGCGCCTTCTTCAAAACGAAACGAGTCTGCGGAAGCGGGCCTTCTGACGCGTCGACGAGAAGAACGCAGCCATCGACCATGTTGAGAATCCGTTCGACCTCACCGCCGAAATCACTGTGCCCGGGCGTGTCGACGATATTTACTTTATGACCTTTATAGAGGAACGAAGCGTTTTTCGCTGCGATGGTGATACCGCGCTCGCGCTCGAGATCCATCGAGTCCATGACCCGTTCTTCAACGTGTTCGTTCGTGCGGTACATACCGCTTTGTCGAAGCAAATGATCGACAAGCGTAGTTTTACCGTGATCGACGTGTGCGATGATCGCGATATTGCGAATTTTTTCTGCGGAGATTTGTTCCATGCGAGCTTTCCGTTCTCTGGCAGGCCACTTTGCGGCCGTTTCGTTCTTGGTAACTAAAAATCAAAATCTAGTTTCAGTATTCAGTTTAACCGTGTCCGCCCATGAGAAAAGCCTCATGGCTTGTATCGGTTTGGACAAGAGCAGCGATTCCCTTGAAGTAGTCAGAAACGGCCGAAAGTGTGGTCTCTAAAGACTCGTGACTGAAAATCGTCTTCCGAAATTGCGAGGCGCCAGGATACCCGGTCGAATACCACGAAGCAAATTTCTTAATCTGAAGCATGATAAATCGGTCTGCGGGGTAACCAGGTCCACCGTCCACCGCAACGGCTTGAAACGCATGGTGCAATCGCTCGAACAACTGACCGAAATCTTTCTGGACAACAGGCACAGCACCTTGATTCCAAAGCCCTATCGACTGCTTGAAGATCCAGGGGTTTTTCAGGCAGCCGCGACCAATCATGACTCCATCCACGCCAGTTTCGCGGATTCGACGAACCGCGGTTTCGGCGTTCAAAATGTCGCCGTTACCAAGAATCGGAAGTTTCGCGTGAGCTTTCACTTCGGCGATGAAATCCCAATCGGCCAAGCCCGAATAACCAGCCGCACGCGTGCGACCGTGAATCGCAACCCAAGAAAGGCCTTCATCGTAGGCAATTTGCGCAACTTGACTCGCATTTCGAGTCTCGTGATCCCACCCGGTACGAATCTTAACGGTCACAGGAATCGAAACAGCCCCCTTCACCGCTTTAAAAACGGCTTCAACGGCCTTCAAGTCCTTCAGCATCGCCGACCCCGCGCCCTTTTTTACAACCTTGGGAACAGGACATCCAAAGTTCAAATCAACAAAATCAGCCCCGCGAGCCTCAGAAACTCGAGCTGCATTGGCCAAAATCTCAGGAGTCTCACCAAAAAGCTGAATCCCAACAGGCCGCTGCAACTCAGAAAACGCCATCAATTGCAGAGTCTTCCGACTAGCATGTTCAATCCCATGCGCCGACACAAGCTCGGTAATCACCGGCCCGCACCCCAGCTCGCGCATCACCGTACGAAACGCGCAATCCGTAATGCCCGCCATCGGAGCGAGCACAAACGGATTCTTCCTAAGTTCTTCGACAAGATTCATTGGCACGGCGAGTTGTAGCTCGATAACCCCCATTTCCGCAAGCAGCGGCCGCGCGAAGCGCGCAGCTCTCCCCGTCCCGCGATCGCGCGAAGGCGCGAAGCTCCCCATCCCGCGATCGCGCGAAAGCGCGAAGCTCCCCGTCCCGCGATCGCGCGAAAGCGCGAAGCTTCCCCGGGGGCGGCCGCGCGAAGCGCGCAGCCAGAGAAAAAATGGGAACTGGGGGGAATGGTGGCCAGGCCGTGCGATGCGGAAAAACATGCCAGTGGCATGTTTTTGCGCGTCGCATGCGGGAGGGGCCGCGTACGACAAAGTCGGGAGCGGATCCCTACCGCCCGAGGGCGTGAGGAC
>JALHOI010000447.1 GCA_022843085.1 Pseudobdellovibrionaceae bacterium | reverse complement strand
CGTTTCTGAACTTCGCCTGGCGATTCGGGAGGAACGAAAGATCACTCTACACATTCTTCAACTGATCAACGAAGCGCATGATCGCAGAATTTACGCTGACGCTGGCTACCCCACGCCGTTCGAGTGGCTCATCAAAGAGTTTGCCTATTCGGCGGCCGCCGCGATGAGACGGCTTGATTCGGCTCGTGCGCTGCGTGATGTTCCTTCGATTGAAAAGAAGATTGAAACTGGTGAAGTGAACTTAACTAACCTGGCTAAAGTTCAAAGCGTGATTCGTTCTGAGGAAAAAAGAACCGGTGAAAGAATGAATGCGGTCGAACGAATAAAAACGTTTGAACTGATCGAAAACAAATCATCGCGCGAGGTCGAGGCGGTACTGGCGACTGTGTTTCCCGACGCCGCACCAATGAAGTCCGAATCGATTCGCACCATCAACGAAACCGAAGTTCGGGTTCAGATGACTTTGTCGAAGCTGCAGCTCGCGGCACTTGAACGAGTCCGCGAAGTCGCGTCGCACTCGAAATTAGGTAGCTCACTTTCTGAAATCATCGATATGCTCGCGAACACCTATTTAGAGAAAAACGATCCACTTCGTCGCGAAGTAAGACCGCGGAAAGCTTCAACTGGTCGCGTTGGCAAAAATCCGACCATTCCGGAAGCAAGCACTCGCGTGCCAATGAATCCCACGGCACTGACTACGCCTGCTATCACTCCGGCGCCGGAAACTGCGGCTCAAAAGAAATTGTCTCTGCGAAAACCAATCGCGCCATCTCTAAGAAATATTTTGTTCCGGCAGGCTCAAGCTCGATGCCAGTTTGTTGAACCAAGAACAGGGCATCGGTGTGAAAGCCGACGGTTACTTCAGATTGATCATGTTCTGCCGGTTTCTCTCGGCGGCACGAACGACGCGCGTAACCTTCGTGTTTTTTGCCGAACTCATAACTTGGCAGCCGCTGAATACATCTTAGGAAAAGAGAAGATGCAGCCCTTCCGCCGGGAGTTGGATTGCTACACGAATTTCTGAAACCGAGCACGAATATATTCGGGTACGAGAGGGTTTGAGACCATCGCATCGGCGATGGGTTTAACATCGGTGTGCGAGCGCTTGCCAGCGACGACGTCCTTGAGCGCGGTGAGGTTGTCGAAAAGACCCAGGACCGACAACGTCCCGCCCGCACTCTTAACAAGCCTCAGCTCGTCTCCAAGATTGACGTCGCCCTCAGCTACGACCTCGAAATAGACTCCCGGCCGTCGATACCCGGCGAAAATTTCCATGGCATTCGCGCGCGCAAAACAGAAGTTTAAACGATTGCACGGATACCGTGGCCCGGTGACGCGCAAACGAACACCGCCAACCTCAAATTCGTCGCCGATCATCACGTCAGACTCGCGAATTTCATCGAGAGTCAGATTCTCACCGACGTTGCCGACGCCGACTGGCTGAGTATAGAGACGGCTTAAATCTGAAAAGGTCGCGGCTGAAAAGGCGTACACAACCGCTTCTCTGATGCCGTGAAAGCCGGGCACACTAAACTCGTCACCGTCGACGCGATCGAAAAAAACTCGCAGCGATGCGTGAACTGGTTCGCGGCGCATCGACGAACGAATTGTCGAACCGCCAAAGTGATACTCTTTTGGTTTACCTGCGTTCAGCGACAAAACACGCATGGGTCGACCTCGTCTATTTCGCGAAGTATTCGATGAAGATCGGCGTGCCACGGGGCTGCGAGTACCAGTCGATTTTTTCGCCGAACTTAATTTGCATTTTCGCCGAATCATAAACCCAACCGGTCAATAGATCGGCAGCCGGCAAAGTGCTCGTGCCATACGTCACTTTCAACGTCGTCAAATCTGGAACGAGTTTCAGCTGAACCGTGCGAAGACCGATGGCTTCGTAGCCGCTGCCAATCTGACCAAGTTTTGCACCGAAGGAGTCGCACAGGCTGAAGGATTCACTGATTGTACCGAATGCGGCGAGAGCTTCTTCGAGGCGCACAGGCGCATCTTCCCCGGCACGAGAACAAGTTTTTTCAGCGACTGGCACGTACGCCGCGTGCATCGTCACTGGTGGCCCCATTTTCAGACCCTTTAAAAAAGAAACGAAGTCGGCAACCGGGAGAGTCGATTGATCATCTGTATCGGTAAGTACAAACACCGCGAGCGCAGCACCCTGCCGCAAAAAGCCTTGATTGACGCCGGACATGTGTGGCTCGGACAACGCGGCTTTCACTGCCGCGAACGGCTGCTCGGAGCCGGAACCGTTCGTCGTCATCGCCTTTTTCAAATTCTCTGTTAGAACTTTTTCGAAATCGAAGTGGCGACTGGACGCGAATTTTTTGCTGACTCCCGCGAGCTCGCCGTTCCATGGGCTTGGATTTGTACCCCACGGTGTATCCATACTCGTCGTGACGACCCCTGCGTGGACGTCTGCGCCTGACGCAAGCGACGCGCGAACGAGATCGCCGACATTCGCCAGAAGTTTGGCCTGATGATCGATCATCGAACCCGAGTCATCGATCACAAAAAGAATATCAAGCGCGGTGGACGGATTGGTCGGGTCAGCTCCGACGTCGACTTCCATTTTGACTTGAGTTTTCGTCGCCAGGATTCGCGTACTTTGTTCGCGAACCGACATTGCATTCGCAGCGCTAGAAACGACAACCGATGCGACCGCCGACACCGCGATGCAAATTAGAGACAATGACAAAATCAGTTTTTTCACGAGAAAAACCCTTCGATTAATATTATTTGTGACGACCATTGTTTTAATTAAGAAAATTGAAGTCTGTCAGGCGATTTCCAGATGCTGCGAACAGACAAGATCGGAAGAGCACACG
>JALHOI010000446.1 GCA_022843085.1 Pseudobdellovibrionaceae bacterium | reverse complement strand
GTTCAAACGGCGGAGTTCTGAAGTGCTGGGGAAATGGTAGCTTTGGTCAGCTGGGTGACGGGTCGACTTCGGGGCGCTACGTGCCTTCACATGTTGCCACGGCGAAGAAATTTGACTTCGTTTCAACCGGAACATCGCACACGTGCGCTATCGAACAAGGTACAGGGCGACTTTTTTGCTGGGGACTCAACAACTTCGGTCAACTCGGCGACGGAAGTACAATCGATCGTGGAACACCGGTCGCCGTTGATCCGGCAACGAGTTACAAAGAAGTCGCGGTTGCTCTGAACTCGACATGCGGTCTTACGACTTCAGGCCTTGTTCGTTGCTGGGGGTCTGGCGCAAGCGGCCAAATCGGCAACGGTTCGACATCGAACTCGCCGACTCCGATTACGATAGATGGCGCGGTCTCTTACGCCTCGATTTCAGCTGGCAAACAAAGCGTTTGTGGAGTCACCGTATCGGGCGCATTAAAATGCTGGGGTTCAAACATCGCCGGCAAACTTGGCGATGGCACGACGACAAATCGTACCTCGCCGGTCGAGATTGCGGCGTCAGGCTATAAGTCAGTTTCTGTCGGTGCAGGAAATACAACCTGTGCCACAACGACAACTGACATCGCAAGGTGTTGGGGAGAAAACACATTCTCGCAGATCGGCGACGGAACATCGACCGATCGTCTGACGCCGACACTGGTGAGCGGAGCCATCCCGTTCACGCGAATTGCGGTGGGATCGCGGCATGTGTGCGGTCTAGCGAACGACCAACGTCTTTACTGCTGGGGCGACAATACGGTTGGAACACTTGGCGACGCGACCAGCGTAACGCGATCTACGCCGACGCTGATCGACGCCGCAGCCCGCTACACACATATTGCGGCGGCGCTTTCCAACACGTGCGGAATCTCTGATGGCGGCCAACTTAAATGTTGGGGCTCGAATATGTCCGGTCAAATCGGCATCGGATCGTTCAATGCGGGCGTGCTGATCCCAACAAACGTTCGAACACAAAATACGTGTCTCGCTTTTGCAGATCAAAAGGTCTTCGCCGGTGGCGGAGGAGGAGGCAGCGGCAGCACACACGCGGGTGCAAGCGGCGGAGGTTTGGTTCTCATCTATGCGAAAGAAATCTCAGGTTCGGGCTCGTTGACATTTTCAGCTAGCGGCGGCGACGGCTTTGGTACAACCTCGGCCGCGGGCTCTGGCGGTGGCGGAGGCGGAACAGTTGCACTCGCAACGCGCGCCTACAATCACTCGACCGCAAACTTCCTCGCCAACGGCGGTGGCGGATATTTCTCGGGAGTCTCGAATTCGGCAGGTGGCGGCGGCGGAAGCGTTGAAGTGAAAACGTGCGCGGCGGAATCGGTCGGTTTTGCGGCGACCCAATTCAACGTCAATGGTGGAGCTGGTTTTGCCGGTTCAGACTACGGCGCGTACGGCCGTCTCGACATCAGCGACACAGTCACAACGTGTGGAATCGATTAAGAAGCTCGACTAAAGACGCTCTAAGATCCGGTCGCGACGGCGACCGATACCCAACTGCCCAAAATTGCTTAACAATGTAGACAATGAGTTCAAAAATGCCGCCAGCTCGACCCGCGCCAAGTAAGCCCACAGTTTCAACGGCGAGTGGCTCGGTTTCGCAATCGATTCTTCGAGCGCAAACCGCCGAGGCCAAAAAAGGCGTCGTTCAAAGAATTCCAGATGGATTTCCCGAAGCCGTGACTGTTCTTTTTATCATCGCTCGAAGCGACTCGGGTCCAGCGCCGAAACATATGTTGGAACTCGTTCGCAGTTTGAAAGAAACCGGATTTCGAATTCTAATCGCAAGTCCCGTGAATCCTCCCTTCGCTTTCGAATATAAAAAACAAGCCGATCACTTCGTGAATATTCCCAACCGCGATTTTTCTTTGAAAGCCCTTTGGAGACTTCGAAGAGCGATTCGAAAAAATAAAGTTAATCTCATTCACTCGCACGGTCGCACGGGTGGAGTTTACTCGAGGCTACTTGGTCTCATGACCGGCGCAGCCGTCGTTCACACGTTTCACGGCGTGCAGGTCGAGAATTCGTTCGACGGTATAATCAAGCTTTGGGTCGACAAGTTTCTCTCGAATCTCAAATTTGATCCGATATTTTTTTCGAAAACTGAACAAGAGCGAGCCCTCGAAAAGCGAATTGTCCGTGCAGATCGTGAAGCCGCGATCATCGAAGAGTCAGTCAACCTCAGCCGTTTTCCGAAGCGAAAGATCGCAAACTTGGCTTTCGCAAAAGTGATCGCGTCAAATCCAGAGACTTTTAAGAAAATCCGAGTCGGCGCTCTTCTGAGGCAAGAAAATCGTCGCAGCTTCGAGTCTTTCTTAAAACTTGCAAAAGATTGTGCGCCGTTCGCGCAGTTCACCTGCGCGGGTGTGACACGACTCGCTCTCGCACAAAAAGGTACAATTCCTGACAGTCTCGAAGTTGTCGGACCAGTGGCCGATCACATCGAGTGGATGTACTCGCTCGACGTCTTGGTCAATACGTCACCCAGCGAAGCGCCGATGATCGATTCGCTCGAAGCGATGGCCGCTGGCACCATTTGCGTCATGTCTGACATTCCGTCGCACGCACCTTTTGAACAGCAGCACGCGGCACTTTTGTTCGACCCTAAATCCCCCGAGACCTTTAGAAAAGCGGTCGCGAAAGTGCGCGACGATCTTGCATTTCGCGAGATGATTCTCGGCAATAGCCGCTACATGGTCGAACGTCTTCACGACACCGACACATTCAGAATGAAACTGATGGACGTCTATCGCCAAGGCGTCAAACGAGCCCTGGGCTTGGTCCTTTAGGGTACCTGGT
>JALHOI010000445.1 GCA_022843085.1 Pseudobdellovibrionaceae bacterium | reverse complement strand
CGGACCTACGCCGCGCCTAAGCCGGTCGTCGAGCGGCTCAAGGCGCTCTACGAAGCGGGCAACCAGAAATGATCGAAGAAATTTACCATATGATTGATGATCTGACTGATGAGCCTTTTTGGGGCAACGTTCCCAATCGAGCGTACGCCATTAAGCAAGCGCTTTTGCGTGAAGAAGAAAAGCGTGGATATTCGTCGGACCCGGCTTACGCGGCTCAGTTTCAAGCCAAAGGTATCCAAAAAGCTCAGATCGAAGTGGTTGGGCGTGCGGTCGATGATGTCAGCGGCAAAATGTACCCCAATTCGAAGTGGGCCTGGGATCGCATCGTCAGATTCTGGAGCCCTCATTATCCTATCTTAAAAGAGTTTGTCGACAGCACAACATCTCTACTTCGCCAAACACAGAAGATGCACGCCGCCGATCAGCCGATGATCGCAGCGCTCGCGAAGTACGAGAAGGAACTTAACCTCACGAAAGAAGAAATCGGAATTCTTCAAGGACTCGTCGCAGATACTTCGCGCTATCTTGAAGAAGTGCGCCGCGATTCTGTGACATTGTTTGGTCGGGAAATTACCCCAGGTAACCCGGTCAACCGAAGCGATATCAAGGTTCGAGAACTCGTCGCTAAACTGAAATCGGCGAACGCAAAAGGTGACGAAGCCCTCCTTGCTCGGCAGTCGGAACTCGACATGGATGCCTTAGACGAAGTGATGGACGCCGCTTGGGCGCGCAAACATCCCGGTGAAAAATTTCCCGTCGATCTCAAAAGACCTGAACAACTTGAGGTGCGCTTCCCCGAGTATCGGCGTCGGACTGGTGAAGAACGCACGCGCTACCTAGGAATCACAGAAACTCGAAATCCTAAGGAATCGAGTTACGACGTTCGGAAGAAGTGGGAGGTCGAAGTCACTTACGATGTATCGGTCACCCGAAAGCGTCAGGTGCAGGACGGTGACAAGGTCGACGCAAACGGACAGCCCGTTATGAAGGATGAGACATACCCGTCGCAAGCGCGAGTTACGAAGACGTACACCGACGACGGCCCTGACCGTCTGCGCGCGTACTATGAAGAAGTGCTCATCGGAGATGTCGAACCAGATAAACATCTCGCGGATCTGTCGCCGTTGCCTTCCCCGAATTCCTCAAAATTTCCAGCATTTTATGCCAGCGATATTACGGATTCGGACGTCGTGTCAGTAAATACGGGTTCGGTGACGACCTCAGCCAGCAATCAAACAAATTCAGTCGAGATCGTTTCGCACAATAAATCTCAGGTCTCAGCCATCGTGCAGAAAGCAAGCGCCGCGCGACAAGTAGAAAATCCGTATCGCGACGTCTTGGCGACAGCGATGAACGTGACCGGTGCCGTCACAAATGAGTCGTACAAAAAAGATCTGGCAACGCCTGGTGCGCGCGAGCAGCTCTTAAAAAGTCTCGAAGTGCAGATGCAAATACTCGTCAAGAATCGAGCTCCGCTAGCGACCTACGCTTCCAACGCGGCGGCGGCGATTCAGGGGCAATGGCGTCAAGATATCCCGCAGGATTTCACAGCTCGCAACGAGCAGCTGGTGACCCAATATGACTTGATGATCAAACGAATTGATCACTTGGCTTCTCAAGTCAGAAGGTCGGTCCCGACACTTGAAATCGAGTACAAAGGTATTCCTAACTACGACAAAGAGCTTGCGCTGGTGAAAGCCGAGCAGACAAAAGACAACAAAACTAAGGTTGTCGTGGGTACGACAGCCGCGGTTGGCACAGTCGTTGGCGGTACGGCCTACTACAACAGCGAAGCGATCAAAGGTTGGATCAACGAAAATCTTGGCGACAATCAAAATCGCTAGCGAGTTTTCGGTTTTCGTTTCGACATGTGCTCAAGGTACTCGACGACATTGAGAAGATCATCGTCCGAAATCGAGTCGACTCCGAGAGCTGGCATCTTGGCGGCCGGCCAAAGTCGAAGCTTTTGTGGATCTCGCACCAGTCGTTCGATTATTCCTTTTTGCAGGTACTCGGTGGGGCTGAGTGGCAAATTGAGATCAGGACCTAGCTGCGAGGCTCCTTGGCCATTGAGCTGGTGACAGGCCACACACGTTCTTTGAAACGCCTTGTAGCCACGGACAATATTGCTTGAGGATTCGAGCCTTGAGTCAGGCATGGTAAGTGGAAATTGGGCTTCAAACGACGGCTTAACCTCAAATCCACGAAGCTGAAACGGCCATTCTTCAGTGCTAATTTTTGATTTCGAGGGATTCTTCCAGACAAGGTAAAAGGGGCCGGCGGTTTTTCCAGACTTTAGTTTCGGCCACAGTTGGCCTGCGGGTTCGATGGCAAGATAGGCTACAGACGCTGTTTCGTTTGTATTGAGTAATCGGACGGCCGAGATCGGCGCCGAAAATCCATCGAGAGATTTAAACAGCAATGTGTCATCAGAACGAAACTTTACGGTTTCAAATAGGACAGCGACAGGAACTGCCTGGTAGTTCGTTTTGCGACCATCGTAGGCCGGATCATTTTCGATCTTTAAAGTCGTAAGCTGCTTGTGCGAAAGCAGTTCGTTTCGGCTAAACGTTTTAGTTTTGCCTGAGGCGGTGATCGAAATTGCCACCTCGCCCGATGTCGCTTTCGCGGATTGGTACAAAAGCAAAAGGCCGCAAGTTAGTGCGGCGACCGACGACCCGAGCCGCCAGAACGCGGTCAGCCGCTTACGCGGCCAAAGCGCGGTCAGCCGCTTACGCGTCCAAAGCGCGGTCAGCCGCTTACGCGTCCAAAGCGCGGTCAGCCGCTTACGCGGCTTCGAGCTTATATCCAACGCCATAGATGGATTCGATTTTTGTGCCGGTGTCGGCGATTTTGCGACGAAC
>JALHOI010000444.1 GCA_022843085.1 Pseudobdellovibrionaceae bacterium | reverse complement strand
CTTCCGATCTCTTTTACTTTTGGGGGCCGCAGTTCTCGAAGTTCGGGTGAAGGAAAACCGTGCGACTCGAGAAATCTAAAATAAGTGCGTAGCGATGATATCACGCGCGCTTGGGAACGGGTCGACAGTCCTCGCGTTTTCATGAATTCAAAAAATCCCGCGACGTCATCGCGAGTCTGGCGGTACTCCTCCCAGATCTCGAGGTCGCGGCGGTACGCCATAACGGTGTTAAGTGAACGACCGCGAATGTGTTGAAGATCGTCAAAAAATTCGATCCAAAGTTGAAGAGCCGGCTGCACATTCATAGCGATATGAAATCAACAATCGCAGTCTGCGACAAGAACAAATGCGACTCGCCGTGAACTGGACTGTGAAAAAATACTGAAACACGTAAAGCAAAAAAAGAGCGAAGCCGAGGGGAGTCGACTTCGCTCAAGGGGTTTGGGGTGTTTAGGGACGTTGTTAATCTTCGAAATAGTACTCCGGGGAGCCATAGGCGTTGCAAAAACCACCGGTGCTGATCGGTGTGACGAAGGCTTCTGTCAGCATCCGAAAGGGGAAGGTCGCCCCAGCCCAATCGGTATATGCTGGAGTTACGCCTTGGATGAGACCTTTGCGCAAGTCGAAGCGCAAAATCGCGGGACCAGACGCTTGAACCTGGACGTTTGCAAAAGCTTGCCCGTCCCACTGGCCTGGCGACGTTGTCGTCACAGTATAGTCGCCAACGGGAACATTGCATGGTGCAGGTTTCGCGATTCGAACACGCAAGATGCCTGTCGCAGCAACTTGGCCACGGTATCCCAAGCCTGAGCTCGGAGTATTTGTGTCGCCGTAGAAGTTAAGAGACAACTCAGCCTGCTCTTGTCCGTATGCATCGAGTGATCGCGACGTTGCTGAGGCGACCAACTTGCTGAGTGTTGCCGAGCACGTTGCGCACGACACGCCGACTCCCGGCACCACAGCGACGGCTCCGCCGCCATTATCTTTGTTTCCGCACGCCGAGACTGCAACTGTCAGCGCAATCGCACTGAGCGCGTAGACGACGTATCTTTGCCATCCATTTGATTGTTTCATTTTCGCTCTCCCGTTTTCATTCAGTTAAATTCTAATTTTCTAAGACTTCAGTTTCGTTTTTCAAATTATGGGTTCGGAAGGTTCGCAGCCGCTCGCGAGAGGCCGTTGAAGTCTCCGAGTTTTACGTATGGTTTTGTTCGTGTCGGACCTCTGTTCGTCGGTGTCGCGCTTGAATTCATCACGACGTTTCCGTTCGAGAGAAAGGTTCGGCAATCGTAGGGTCCCGCTTTGATCTCCCAGCACATCAGCTGCGTCATGAAGCACGTATCAACCGGCGAATAGTTGGGCGGTTGAAACGCCATCTGACCCGATTGGCACTTGCTGTCGTAAGCCGGGTTGTCGCCGAAATTCTGAAACCAGATCGAACCGCCGACCGACGCGGAAGCCGAACCGTCGCCGGCGTTCAAAACCTTATCGATGATCACAACAACCGCGCCGTACTTGTCTTGAAAGAAGCCTTTGTAGACGCGCGCCGAACCTTCGTTGACCCAACCGTTGTACTGATTGTTTTCTCGATTGCCGTTCGGAAACCGAATCCCAAGACCTGCTTCGACAACCCGACCACCATCGGTGTAGCTGACGATGACCGAATCAAGCGCACGGTTCATGTCAATGTTGACCTGAATGTTCGTCGGGTTGTTTGGATACGAATTGTAGAACATGGTGCCGAGATTCTGAACGTTCGTGAGCGGTGCGGTCGAACCTGAATAGTATCCGCCCTCGCCGTCTGAACCTGAACCGGTTCCGCCTGGCGCTGCTGGCGAACCGCCGGTGCCGCCGCACGTCGTTGATCGACTGCAATCAACAACGTTGACCGCCGTCGGATCTGTCGCTGCATTCTTCTCTTGAGCGCAACCGATGTTCAACATCAAGACCGCAGTCCCAAGAAGCATCATCAGTTTTTGGTTCATTTCGAGTGTCATGGCTCTTTCCCCTGTTTTTCGTCCCTCACGCCTTCTCTCAATGCGAGACGGATGCCGTGAATGTAAGATTTTCGCTTTACATTCTATGTGATTGAAAATATTGACGATTTTTGCAGGTGTCTCGAGCTGAGACAATGAGGGAAACGTTTCAGGGTGACGCAGTTGAGCGCAGGGTGACACCCCGGTGCCCGAAAGCGGCACTTAGTGCCTGAATTGAAGACGTGCCATTTCTTGGCCGAATTCAGCCCCGGTCATCACCGCTTCAAGCGCAAACGCCTCACCACTTTGTCGAGGGCCCTCAAACGAGATAGGGTCGTCGGCCATTGCCTCAAGCGCTTCGTTTGAGATGGCATACCTGTGAATCGCGCCATTCTTTGTTTCGATGAAGAGAACGAATTCGCCGTGAAGATCGCGCGGGTGCGGAAACAGGATTTTTCGTACGATTGAGTCGCCGGAAAGCGACGTTGGCAAATAAAGGTCGTCCACATTGAATCCGGTTGAAGACCCTGTCGGATCCCAAATGCTTGTCTCGCTTCGGCCCAGCCGAATTGTGACAAGAATCTGATCGCCCACCGAATCGCGGTGCTGAGATTTTCGAAAGACGTCGACACGAATCTCGTCTTTGAGAAAAACCTTTCCCAGAACACTTCGCTGAACTTGAGCTGTCACCCTATACACATCTTTAACCTGAGCAGCTTGATCGCCGCGGGCAGCTAAGCTTTTTGATCGCGCAAGCGTAAACTCCTCAGTCTTCCACTGTTCACCGCCGGCGCGTGAACTACCCGCGCGAGCTGACGGATGAATGGGAACATCTTCAAGGTTGAAGTAGCGACTTGAATCGAATTCGCGAAAAAGGCCCGCACACTGAT
>JALHOI010000443.1 GCA_022843085.1 Pseudobdellovibrionaceae bacterium | reverse complement strand
AATCAGATTTTTTATGCGGCCGCAACCCGAAATGCTCAGCCGCACGTCGATTTAAATAAGTTTGATGTGGTCGTTGTGCATTTTTCTGTGCGTCTTAGTCTCGCCGACTATTTTTCGGAACAGATCGCAGTCGCGCTTCAACGTTTCAACGGACTTCGAATTCTGTTTATGCAGGACGAATTCGATACCGCCGAAGTCGCGCGGCGGTGGATGGATCGAATCGGCTTCCATCGCGTTTACTCCATCATCCCTACCGGAAGTCTGCCAGTTGTGTATCCCCAGTTACGATTCAGAAAAACTGAGTTTGTAAACGTGCTCGCTGGGTATATCCCCGAAAACCTGAAAAGTATTTCAGTCCCGAATACATTCGAGCGCCCAATCAAGATTGGCTACCGAGGTCGCGATCTGCCTTATTGGTACGGCGCACTCGGACAAGAAAAAAAGACGATCGGCGTGAAAATGAAAGAAGTCTGCGCTGAGCGTGGAATCGCCGCAGATATTGAATGGTCTGACGACAAACGCATTTACGGTACCGACTGGTTCGAATTCATCACGAGCTGTCGCTCTATGATTGGTTGTGAAGGCGGATCGAACATCTTCGATGAGTACGGAGAAATCCGCGCAAAAATCGAGACTGCCATATCCGCGAATCCAGGGTTGACCTTTGAAGAGGCACAGCGAACGATTCTCGGCGATGCGGAAGGACGAATTCACACGAACCAAATCACTCCGAAATTTTTTGAGGCCATCGCACTGAAGACGGTCTTAGTGCTTTTTGAAGGCGAGTACTCTGGAGTTCTAAAGCCGGATGTCCACTACATCCCGCTAAAGAAGGACTTCAGCAATATCGACGACGTCCTCCAAAAACTCGAGAATCGCGAACTCGTTGAAGAGATTTCCGAGAATGCTCACCGCGATATCGTACTTTCGGGTCGCTACTCTTACGCGTCGTTCATCGGCGACTTTGATGGCTACATCGATACAGCTTGCTGGAATCCGGTGCCGTACGCTTTTTTCTCGCAAATTGCCGGATTGGTTGAGCTCGATCAGAGGCAAATTTCGACTTTCAAAGACTTCGACGCCGCAGTGCCATCAGACAGTTTCTTTTCGTATTTTGGTTTTCCACACGGGAGCCAAGCAGACTGGTTTCCGTCGCCAAACCGGGCGCCCGAAGTAAAGATAGTTTACCGCGGACCCGCCTCGATTCGAGAAGCGTTCCGAGCCCTGGGAAATCAATTTTTGATTAAACTTCAGCTGCGGGCACCGCGAAATGTGTAGCATCGCCGGAATATATTCTGCGTCGGTAAATGAAAATACGATCTCGCAGATCGAGGTTATGAATCGATCTATGCATCATCGTGGACCAGATGGCACCGGACATTGGCAGTCTTTCGACCAGCGAGCAACCTTTGGGCACAACCGGCTCGCGATCATTGATCTTTCGGCGCGCGCGGACCAGCCATTTTCCTCGACCGACGGTCGGCATACTTTGGTTTTCAACGGAGAGATCTACAATTACCGTGAACTTCGAAAAAAATGCGAGCAACTCGGCTCAAAATTTCGCACGACCTCGGACACTGAGGTATTGCTCGAGATGTTTCGACATTTTGGCAACGACTGCTGGGCCCAGTTCCGTGGAATGTGGGCCGCGGCAATTTACGATTCAGAAACCAAAGCTCTGACACTTTCCCGCGACCACGTTGGCATTAAGCCGCTCCATTACGGAACAAAGAACGGAACTCTATTTTTCGCTTCTGAAATCAAAGCCCTCCGCTTCGCGGATTCCTTTTTTGGCGAAATTGATGAAACTACGGTTGAGAGTTTCGTCGAGCATGGATACCTCGATCGCGGGCCGTGGACGTTCTTCAAGAATGTCCGCCGATTTCCGGCGGCTCACTTTGCAGTAATTCGTAACCCGAACGACAAAATCTTGTTCCAACGTTACTGGAACCCGATTGAGCCGCGTCCGGAAAAACCGATCCAACCAGCCGAATCTGCCCGTTTGATTCGTGCAATTTTCGAAGAGAGTGTTGCACTCCATTTAGAGTCGGACGTTCAGGTTGGCGCGTGCCTCAGTGGTGGCGTCGATTCAAGCGCGATCGTTTGCAGCGCAGCAAGACTAGGGAACGCGAAAGTCCCGCTTCGGACATTTACGACCGAGTTTCCTGGATACGAGCTCATCGATGAAACAAAGTGGGCACGCAAGATCAACGATAGGGTTGGCGCTCAAGCGACATTCGTACAACCCACCTACAAAGACTTCGTTGAAACTTTCGATCGCGTTTTGTTCCACCAGGACGAACCTTTCGGCTCAACCAGTATTTTTTCTCAATACTCAGTTTTTAGCGCGATCAAGAAAGCGGGCGTTAAGGTTGTACTTGATGGGCAAGGAGCCGACGAAATATTCGCGGGCTATGTAGGATTGATGCCGTCTTATTTGCAGCAATCATTTGGGCAATTGGGTTTTTTTGGCGGCTTGAAGCATAACGCGTCACTCCTTTGGCGCTACCGAACTTCTCCGACCGAGATCTTTCGGCTCCGGAAGGCGCGTACCACCGAAGCCCTGCCTAAACTCGAACCATTTCCATTATTTGATGGAGCTGACGATTCGCTCGCCAAACGACTCCGGTACCTTAACCGTCCCTACGTATCGTTTGAACAGATGCTCACTGATCTCGTGACCGAGACAAATTTACCTCAGCTTCTTCGCTACGAAGATCGCGACAGCATGGCCCACTCGATCGAATCACGCGTTCCTTTCTTAGATCCGAAATTGATTTCGGCCGGTCTCAATCTTCACGCAAGTCTGAAGTATTTCAAGGGTTATACAAAGGGAATATTAAGGGAGGCATTTACAGATCTCATCCCGGAGGAC
>JALHOI010000442.1 GCA_022843085.1 Pseudobdellovibrionaceae bacterium | reverse complement strand
TTCCGACGGGGGTTTCGAGCGGCCCTTTAATAGACACGACGAATTCTTTGATCGCGGTCAAAGTCTCTTCAGGAAAGAAGTTACCGTTGTACAGCTGTGTCGCCTTTTGACCGGCGTAGACTTCGCACCAATTAATTTTGCGTTTTCCACCGTAGGCTTTTTGAACGGCGGCGTCGAAAACTGCGACTGATGCCTTCCAAATGTCGGGTCCTACTCCGTCACCTTCGATGAATGTGATAATCGGCTGATCGGGGCATTCAACTTTGCCGTTAGCCGCGATTTTTATTTTCTGACCCGAAGTCGGAACTTTGATTTTGTCGTACGTGCTCAATTGGGGACCTCTCGAATTTGCCTGGTTGCTATTAGAGCGGGATGCGTTTGAATATAATGTTCTCTGTGAATAGATCAGCCATAGCTTACGGGCAAAAGGTTATTCGAAGAAACATGGCAAATCGCAACGCGACTTTTATCGATGCACAGACAGCCGCACGTCCGGGCGCAATGGTACAGCTCGACAGTGTTTCGCTCGAGATCGACGGCGAAACACTGCTTCAAGACATTCATCTCGCGGTGGGTCGCGGTGAGGTGCTTGCGATCATGGGCCCAAGCGGCGAAGGCAAGTCGTTGTTGCTGAAGATTATAGCGGGGCTGGTCGAGCCCTCTGCCGGAAAAGTCGCAATCCGGGGTCGAGATCCGCTGACAATGTCCAAGTCGGAGCGAGAGGATTTCGGTCGTCGCACCGGGATGCTTTTTCAGCGAAACGCCCTCTTCGATTCACTCACGGTTTTAGAGAATGTGAGTTTTCCGCAGATCGAGACGCTTGGTCATTCGGCTGAACGAGCTAACGTATCGAGTCATCAGCTTCTGGAGGCCGTTGGCCTGGTGGACGCTGCGTCACGTTATCCATCTGAAATTAGTGGAGGAATGCAAAAACGACTGGGCATTGCGCGCGCGCTTTCGTTGTCTCCTGACTTGATACTCTATGATGATCCGACGGCCGGCCTTGACCCCATCACGAGTCGCAAAATTATTCGTCTGATTAAAGATCTTCAAGTTCGCGACGAAGCGACCCTCGTGGTCGTCACCAATGAAATCGCCCGTGCGTTTCAGATTGCGGACCGGTTGGCTTTTGTTTTTCGCGGCGAACTTATCGTGACAGGTTCTGTCGAAGAAACTCGGCATCACCTCGACGATCGTGTCGCCAAGTTTCTGCGCGGGCAAAGTTCCGCGCCCCCCTTGCGCGAGACTCGTCGTGATTGAGTTTGAAGGATTAGTTAAGAAATTCGGCGATCGAACGGTCTTAAAGGGAATTTCGCTGACGATTGCCGAGGGCGAAATCGTCTTTATTCTTGGAACTTCGGGTACGGGAAAATCGGTTCTTTTGAAAACTCTCGTTGGTCTTCTAAGGGCCGACGCGGGCTTGATTCGAATTGATGGAGAAGACGTCACTCATCTGTCGGAAGAAGATTATCTGCCGGTCCGGCGTCGTTGCGGCATGGTTTTTCAACATCCCGCTTTGTTTGATTCGCTGACGGTTCTCGAAAACGTCGCCTATGGGCTTATGAAGCACGAAAGACTGACGCTAGAAGAGGCGACTCAACGCGCGCGTGAGTGTCTAAATATGGTGGGTCTTCTGGCCGATTCGCCCGACTTAGCTTTTGAACAGAAACTTCCGACTCAGATTTCATACGGAATGCAGAAAAGGGTGAGCCTGGCGCGGACGATTGCGGTGGGTCCAAAAGTGCTGCTGTTCGACGAACCGACGACGGGGCTCGACCCGGTTACGACGAAACAAATTAATTTCTTGATTCGAGACCTATCCCGAACGCTCAAGACGACGGCCATCGTCGTCAGTCACGATATGGATTGCGCGCTGGAAATCGCGGATCGCATTGTGGTGCTTGACCAAGGCCAGATTGTCGAACAGGGCAGCGTTCGCGAGATTTTAGATTCAACTGTGCCGCTGGTCGTTGATTTTCTTGAAGAAGCAAAAGCGCGGGGAGTCGAAACGTGATTGTCGAACAAATCGGCGGGTGCGTTTCATTTTGTCTGGAAGCTGCGGGCGTTTTTTTTCGCCGAGGCGTCTCGCGCCGCGAGGTCTTTCTCCAAATCTGGCGCGTGACGATTCAAAGTTTACCGACAACGGCCATGGCCGGTTTTTTTGTCGGTGCCATCATGACAGTCCAGTTTACGATGCAGGTCCAAGCCTACGGTGCGCTCGGTTATCTGGGCGGATTGTCGACGAGTGCGACAATTCGCCAAGTCGGCCCTCTATTGATTGCGTTTATGTTAAGTGGAAAAGTTGGGGCGTTTACCGCCGCCGAACTGGGTACGATGCGAGTGACCGAGCAAATTGATGCCATCCGTTGCCTCGGCGCAAATCCGTTTCAAGAATTAATTCTTCCGCGCTTCATTGCCATTATCATTTCAAGCTTCGCGCTTCTCGCAGCGGGACTTTTGATGTCGGTCGCAGGCGGTGCTTTGATGGGTGCTCTTTTTTCTGGAATTAACCTCGACGAGTATCTTCGCCATGTCCCGACCATCGTCACGCTTCCGTCGATCGCTACGGGACTTTTAAAATGCGTCGTTTTCGCAGTCGTTCTTGCGTCGATATGCACCTACAAGGGCTATACGGCAAGTGGTGGCGCACGCGGTGTCGGGCAAGCCGTTGTTGAAACAGCCGTGGCGACGATGGTTTCACTTGTTGCGGCTGATTGGGCGACAAGCTTAATCGCTGACACCGTGATTCAGCTCGTGCTTTCCGCAGGTGGTGCAGTCGGATGAAAAATACCAGCGCGATCAGCCACGTTTTTGGTTTTTCGGCCCTTGCTGCTCGAAGCTTTGCCGCCGCCGTGGCTTCACCGTATCGAATCCCCG
>JALHOI010000441.1 GCA_022843085.1 Pseudobdellovibrionaceae bacterium | reverse complement strand
CGTCGAAGCACTGCAGACGATGGATGTCCGCGAAGGGCCCATCGAAATGGCGGTGACGAGCGAAACTGAAATTGGCGTTCTAACTGAAAGTTTCAACGAAATGTCGCATCGAATTCATCTCGCCCGTCAGGAACTGCAGACAAAGATTGGCGAACTCGAGGATGCCAACCGAGAAATTCGTGATACCCAAGCGCGCCTTGTTCACACCGCAAAAATGGCAAGTCTTGGTCAGCTCGTGGCCGGCGTTGCGCACGAGCTGAACAATCCGATCGGCTTTGTTTACTCGAACATGTCGACGCTGCGCGATTATGTCGAAAAGCTGCACAAAGTCATCGAAGCTTCAAAAGTCGGAGCTACCGCCGTTGCAAGTGCGAAAGCAGAAATTGACTATGACTTTATCGCGCAAGATTTGCCGAAATTAATTGCCTCGAGCGAGGAAGGTGCTCGTCGAATGCGGGACATCGTCGTCAAGTTGCGAAATTTCTCGCGACTCGACGAAGCCAAATTAAAGCGAGTGGACCTTAAAGAAGGCATCGAGACCACCCTTTCGCTTTTGCAAGGAGAAACAAAAAATCGAATTCGACTTCATACCGAGTTCGAAAAGTTGCCTGAAGTTCTTTGCTTTGCAAGCCAGGTCAATCAGGTCTTCATGAATATTCTGTCAAATGCCTCGCAAGCCATCGGCGAAGACGGAGATATCTGGATTCGCATGGAAGAGCAGCCTGCCGGTACCGCACGAATTTCGATTCGTGACTCGGGGCCTGGAATGAAAAAAGAGCTCATTGATAGAATTTTCGACCCCTTTTTCACCACCAAGGACGTAGGCGAAGGCACCGGGCTAGGCCTCAGCATTTCGTATGAAATCATAAAAAAACATGGCGGTGAAATTCAGGTGAAATCCCAGCCGGGGCAGGGTTCTGAATTCATCATCGAAATACCCGTGGATGGCCCAGGTCAGGTTTCTTCAAAAAGCTAAAGAGAATCTGCTGATCGGCCGATAACGAGACAGTTACGACGCAAGGTGCGTTGGTGTATCTAATGCGTCCCAATTTGAGACGCCTATGGATTTTAGACTGTATGGGAAAAAAGCGCACAAAAACGAGGGCCGCGGAAAAAGAAGGTCTTGCCACAAAGGCAAAGCGCGATAGCGAGCTGCGAGCGTTGTTTGATGCAGCGGGGAACCATACCCAGACCGAAGTTTCAAATCAGACATTTAATGCTCGTCTGTCGCAGACCCAGACGCCGACCCCGACGCCGACTGTGCCGACGGAAGTCACCGATGCAAACGCGAGCCGTATGACGAGCAGCCTTGCTTATGAACGACCAGAGGCGACAAAAACTCGCGCGCCCCTTCGCACCGTAATCGCTGAAAATCCTTATAAGCCGGCTCGCCGGCTCGATGCGCCACCACGTGGAAAAGATGAAAACGACGAGACGGCATGGTGGCTTGGTCCAGCTCTAATTTCAGGTGCTCTGGCAATGTTTGCGGTCGGTTGGCTTCACATCCAACGGTCGAACGTCGTCGCCCATCCGGTTGGGCACCCGACATCGACGCTTGAGAGCATGAAGCGCGAAACTGCCGATAAGATAAGTTTCTACCGCAATCAGCTGGGACATCGGCTGAATCGTGATCGCGTCAATGTCGAAATTTTGAACCAACGGGCTGCTCCTCCACTCGATGCAACTGCAAGTCCGCAACTTGATCGATCGATGATGCGCGGCGTGCCGCTGATGCAAGAAAATTACGTCGATCAAAACTACAGCGGATCAAGAAACAACGTTGAGAACCTAAATATCGATCACCCCGATGCACGAATTCAGTACGGCCTGCAAGAAGAGCAGCATCGAGACGAGTTTGATCGTAGGGTTCAAGCGCAGTACACTCGCGAGTTTATCGAGAACGCTCGTCGCGAAGGTATCGATGTCACGGTTGATCTAGACGGCAACGTCATTCGTGTTGCACCTCTGGGGTCGTCGCAGAATTCGAGCCGTACTCCAGGCGGCGGCTTCTCGTCAGGGCCTGTTCGGTAGAATATCAAAAACTGCATTTGCTGAAAATACCTCGGGTCGTCGCGAGGCCATCGACGTGTGTCCCTTCTGTGTCACAACGATATGATCAAGCAGTGGAATATCCATCAAACTGCCACAGCACACCAGTCGACGCGTGAACTGCCAATCGTGTTCGGAAGGTTCAAGATCACCGCTTGGATGATTGTGGGCCAAGATTGCGCCCGCCGCGTTTGTCTCGCAAAGAAAGCGAATAATGTCGCGCGGATGAACCTGACACGAGTTAACGGTACCGCGAAACATCATCTCGAATCCGACAAGTTTCTTCGCTGAAGAAAGAGCCAGCACCCAAAGCTCTTCTTGATGAAGCGACATTCGCGCCCGAACAAGCCTCGCGGCGACGGTCGGATTGCCGACCGAAAGACGAGCCCCGCGGTGAGGAAGTTTAGTAAAACTTATGTCGAATCCATGACTTAAGCCCGACTGAATGGAATCAGAATCGATTTTGGAACACATCATGGGCTGGGATGCGTCGCGCGACTTCGCGTTTGTTGCGAGTGCCCGATTGTGACCGTTAGTATGAAAGGAAGGTCTATTTTTTGGAGGCAGCATGATTTCCTCGTTATTTCGTCGCAGTTCTATTTTTTCGACTTTGGCATTCGTCTCGGTACTCACCCTGGGCTTGGCCGGTTGCGGTTCGAAAGAATTCGTTCGTGGTACTTATGACGATGTCGACAAAGAAAATAACCTGAACGACCTCTGGTCCGAAACCGACATGCAGAAAGTGGTCGCAGATCTGGTTGCGTCGATGACCCAAAGCTACGATATCTCGAACGCGAAACGTCCGCCGATCGTCATGGTGACCAAACTTCAAAATAAAAC
>JALHOI010000440.1 GCA_022843085.1 Pseudobdellovibrionaceae bacterium | reverse complement strand
ACGCTCTTCCGATCTCGTGATAATTTCGATCACCCGCGCTGCGCGAGCTCGCAGAGAAGGTTCTTCAAGTAGCTTTTGTTTTTCCTCGATGGGCGTATCGAGATTAGCGACAGCAACGTACGTTAGAAACTCAAGATCATCGATTCCTTCAATGAGCGCAGCAAGCTGATCCGAACCGGTCGGAAGAAATTCGACGAGCTGCTTCGCAGACTCTTTAACCGTCGTCAAAACAGTTGCAAGCGGCTCAAGATTTGAATCAACTTTCGCATCACTATTTCCGAAGGGCACCGCCACCGCCGAAAGACTTGCAAGGCCCACCGGAAGCGCGGGGCTCGAATCCGAACGAGTAGCGGTTTGGTTATCTTTTGAATTCTCGTCTAAATTTTCATCGGAATTTTGTTCTGAACTTTCTGGACGCAGATCTTTGAGTCGCACGCGTTCCAGCCCTTTTATGAACAGCTGCAGGCCTTCGTTTTCGTTACCTTTGATTCGTTCGATTTCGCAGACGACGCCGACCTGATACAGATCGTCCGGTTGAACGGGTCCATTTTGATCAACGTCGGAGGATGTCTGGAGGACGGCGATAAGCCGAATTGGCATTTCGAGTTTTTGTGCAAGCTGCTTGGCTTGACGAATCGCCTCAAGCGACTGCGCGCGCCCGACGCGAATCGGTACACTCATGCCTGGAAAGAGAACAAGATTGCGCAAAGCCAGGACAGGAAGTCGGGTCGGAAGAGCTTGAGGTTTAATTGGATCTGCCATGTGCGGTTCCTCCAGTGATGAACTCAAGGTGAGACCATTCGCAATCGTGTCAAGGCGATGGTCGTCGGGTAGTTTCAGGCTTGCGTTCCGATTGAATTCACGCTTTTTTGATCGAACTATGTCGAGACCCAGGGGCTTCAATCCAAAAGATCGCTTTTTTCACAAAGCGAAAGACGAGAATTTCGCGGCACGATCAGTTTACAAGCTTCAAGAGATCGATCAGCGCTTCAAAATTTTCAAGCAGGGTGCTCTCGTGCTGGATCTTGGTTGCTCACCTGGTAGTTGGTCGCAGTACGCAAGCCAGAAGATTGGTGACAAGGGCCGCGTGCTCGGAGTCGATTTGAAAGCCGTCACCGTCAGTCTCGAGAATGCGACCTTCATTGAAGCAGATCTGCGTGATCTGAAACTCGAAGACGTTTTTGTCTCCTACGGATTTATTCCGCCTTTCGATCTTGTCATATCGGACATGGCTCCAAACACGTCGGGAATTAAGTCAGCCGATCAGGCTCGTTCACTCGAGCTGTGTGAGTTGTCGGTCGATATCGCTGAACGGTTCTTGAGGCCCGGCGGACATTTTGTAACCAAGTTTTTTCACTCGAATGATTTTGAAGCGCTTCGCAAGCTCGTACAAACCAGGTTTAAGAAAGTAGAGATCGTGAAACCCGAGGCCACTCGGTCGATCTCGAAAGAGATATTTTTCGTCGGTATCTCGAAACTCGGCGCCCCGGCGGGTGCACAAAAGGTCGCCCGACAGGGCACCCAACAGGAAGACGAGTCGTGACCGGACCTCAACTGCCGGATTTCGTGAAATACGTCGCAACCGGACTTTTCGCGATAGCAATTCTTCATACGTTTCTGGCTTCAAAACTTTCCGCGATCGCCCATCGATTTCCGCGCGGATCGATCCAAGAAAATTTGCTTCACCTACTCGGTGAGGTTGAGATTGTTTTTGGGCTCTGGGCAGGAGTTTTCATCCTCTTTGTTTCACTTTCGGTCTCTTTTGCGGATGCCATCGCTTACCTCGAGGCGCGGAATTTCACCGAGCCGCTATTTGTGTTTGTCATCATGAGCGTTTGTGCCACGAAGCCACTTTTGGACTTCGTTGAGTCTGTTCTATCGAAACTTGCGAAGCTTGCAGGAACAGCTCGTCGTGACCTGGCCGAGTTTCTCGTCATCATGACGGCGGGCACGCTTCTAGGCAGTTTAATCACCGAGCCGGCTGCGATGACAGTTTGCGCACTTTTACTTCTTCGAAGATTTTATTCGCGAACCGACAACGTCTCTTTCAAGTACGCGATGACGGGTCTTCTCTTCGTGAATATATCAATTGGTGGAACACTCACATCGTTCGCTGCGCCGCCGGTTTTGATGGTCGCAGGCGCCTGGAACTGGAATTCAGCCTTTATGTTTGCGAACTTTGGTTGGAAGGCCGCGTTGGCTTGCGTGATTTCAAGTGTCGTTGTGGCCATCATTTACCGCAAAGAATTTTCGAAATTGAAACGAATTGATCTTGGCCAATCGGCTGCAAAATCCATAAAACGCGCGCCGATTTGGCTAACAGCTTTTCATATCCTGTTTGTAATTTTGATCGTGGTGACGGCCCATCACCCAACAGTTTTTATCGGTGCCTTCATGTTCTTCATCGGACTCACAGTCGCAACAGCGTCTTATCAGAGTGAATTGAAACTGAAAGAGGGCTTGCTCGTCGGATTTTTTCTAGGCGGCCTCGTCGTGCTTGGAGGTCCACAAGGGTGGTGGCTTGAACCCGTACTTGCGCGGTTAGAGGGTCTGCCGCTTTTTCTTAGCGCAGCGGGCTTGACCGCGATTACGGACAATGCGGCTCTGACATATCTGGGTTCTCTTGTTCCGAATCTTTCGGATGCGTCGAAGTATGCCCTTGTGGCGGGTGCGGTGACTGGTGGCGGTCTAACTGTAATCGCCAACGCGCCAAATCCCGCAGGCTACGGTATTTTGCGCGCGTCGTTTGGTGATGAGGGAATCAGACCGCTTAAATTACTAGCGAGCGCAGCGCTTCCGACCTTAATTGCGGGTCTGTGCTATTGGTTGCTCTAACTACCGTTCTCTAAAAATGATGTGATACCCAAACTGCGTACGCACGATACCCGTGCGTTCACCGACTT
>JALHOI010000439.1 GCA_022843085.1 Pseudobdellovibrionaceae bacterium | reverse complement strand
TATTCTCGCAGGCCACGAATTTCTTCACTAAAAAGCGAATTAACGACCCGTTCGACGTCGACAAAACTTGAATCGAAGTACATAGCACCAATCAACGCCTCAAGACCGCACGCAAGAATGCGCGGCTTCGCAGCGCCGCCGGTTTTGATTTCGCCTTTACCTAACCGCAGCGCTTCTTGAAGCCCTAACCGAATCGCGATCTGGGCCAAACGTTCTTCGTTCACAAGACTTGCGCGACGCTTTGAAAGCGAACCTTCATTCTCGCCAGGAAACTCGCGCATCAACCGCGCGCTTAAGATCGCACTCAAAACGGCGTCGCCTAAAAACTCAAGGCGCTCGTTGTCTTCATTAAAAACCACCTCAGTCTCGACGATCGCCACACTAGCCGATTCCGCATCAGGTCCGGCGACTTGAGAAACGGACACCGAACTCTCTGTTAGATGTAAGACACGGCTCGGCTCAAAGGCTTGCGATGCGCGAGAATCCTTGAGTGGTTTCGCCCCATGAGAGGGCGTAGTTTCGTTATCGGCTTCTGACGGGGTCTTGACCGTGCTGGGCTCGGTCATTCGTCGCTCGTTTGCAAACGATTTGTGAGTCAACGCCAGCTCAAGCCACTTGACGTCGCGAAACTGATAAAGTTCTGAAAGATTCAAAGCACAGCCTCGCCTTCAAACCAACCGTCCATTCGACCGCCGGTTGGCGGAACGTAACAACGAATTTTGACGTTGACCTCAGAACCCGAAACAAGTGGCACGGCCGTTCCGGAAACTCGAACCGACCAATAGTCGCGAGTCATCAATTTCTCAGGATTCGACAATACAAGTGCCAATTTATCGCGACCGACTTGCGATTCGGCTCGCTCGCGGTGACGGTGACTAGAAAGCTCGCGCACCAGAGTCGCGCGACGAACACGCGTGGCCTGCGGGACTGCTCCGTCAAGCCTAAGAGCCTTCGTGCCGGGGCGTTCGCTGTAGGGAAAGACGTGAATCCGCGTCCATGAAGTTCGAGCCAACATCTCGTAGGTCGATTGAAATTCGTCTTCAGTTTCGCCGGGAAAACCGACGATAAGATCGAGGCCGACAAAGGCATCGGGCAACCGACTTGCGATTGTCGAAAAGATCGTTTCGACATCTTCGGCCGTGTAGCGACGCCGCATGCGCCCCAAAGTCTGGGTGTTCGCACTCTGAATCGACAGATGAAAATGCCGGCAGAGGCGCGGGTTGTTTTCATAGAGAGCAATCAGCCGACTGCTGACCTCGGCCGGTTCGAGCGACGAGATTCGAATTCGAGGCATCGTCGTCTGCAAGAGTAAGGCTTCAACGAGATCTTCAAGATGACGTTTCTCACCACTCGATTCATCTTCGTAATCGGCGATGTGGACACCTGTAATAACCAGTTCACGCGCACCCAGTTCTTCAAGTTCACGAACTCTTTTAATCAAACGTTCAACAGAAATACTTCGCGACTTGCCACGGGCGAACGGAATCACGCAGTAGGAACAAAAACTGTTGCAGCCATCTTGAATCTTTAAAAAGGCCCGGGTGTGGTCACTTTCAAGCCCACCGCCCTCTTCGAGGTCGTCTTTGCGAAAAATGTTCGAGCGAAAAACTCGGTCCTCGATGGTGCCCTTAAAAAGTCGATCGACAAGCTCTTCGATCTGCCCCTTGTGCGAATTGGCGACGACTAAATCGACGCCAGGAAGGACGTCGAAAATTCCACCGTCAACCTGTGCACCGCAACCGGTGATCACGACTTTCGAGAACGGTTCTTTGGATTTGATTCGGCGAACTTCTCGGGCCGCTTCGCGCGAAGCCTCGGCTGTGACAGCACACGTATTTAAAACGTGAACGCGCGCCTTCGCAAGCGGCTCACGGGCCGGCGGCCCGGCCAGAGCAGCGGCCCGTTCGTCGGCCGATGTGTCGAATGGCGCAAGGCGATCACCCGCACGTTTGAATCGGCTTTGAAGAAGGCCCGTGTCGTACGTGTTGACCTTACATCCCCACGTATGCAGGACGATGTCGTAGCGAGACTCGGTCATGGAATCCATCCGCCGCCCAGCAGCTGTGATTTACGGTAGAAGACGGCCGCTTGCCCCGGCGTCACCGCACGAACCGGCTCTTCAAACTCGACGTCAATTTCATTTTCGCCTGACGCTGTCGTTCGCGTGTGGACCTTCGCAAATGCACCTTTGTGAGCGTAGCGAATTTTTACCTTAAGGCGTTCGCCATTTTCGATGACACCCAAAAATCTCGCATCGCGAACGGTGACGCGCGTTGAAAAGAGATACTTCTCTTCGCCCACCCAAACATCGCGAGTTTCGGAATCAATCTTCAAAACAAAAAGCGCGTTTTCACTTTCTGTCCGGTCGGCCCGGGTGGCGATACCAAGCCCTTTTCGTTGTCCATAGGTGAAGCCGTGTATGCCAGAGTGGGGCGCTAGAACCTCACCACTCGGATGCAGGCGAATGTTACCGCCCGCCAGGCGCGCTTTTCCCACTTGGCTCTCGATGAAATTCGAGTACCCCTGGTTGCCGACAAAACAAATTCCGGTCGAATCTTTTTTGCGAGCGACCAGCAATCCTTTTTCTTCGGCGATGGTGCGCACCTCAGGCTTATTGAGATGACCGATGGGAAACATCAAACGCGGAACAACTGTGGGATCAATCGTGAAAAGAAAATAAGTTTGATCTTTCCAGCTATCGTCGGAAGTCACGATCATCGGTCGCCCGTCAGGGCCCGGCTCGATTTTCGCGTAGTGGCCGGTCGCCAAAAAGTCGCAGTCGAGCTCTTTCATTCGAGTGATCAAGTGATCAAATTTAAGAAACGTATTGCAGTTTACGCAAGGGAGCGGAGTTTGGCCCTTGAGATAGCCTTCAACAAACGGATCAATCACAGACGCTTTGAACT
>JALHOI010000438.1 GCA_022843085.1 Pseudobdellovibrionaceae bacterium | reverse complement strand
TGCGCAGTTCATATTCTATCGGTTTTTTCTGAGCTACTCAGGAAGAACAGTCGAGGAGCTGAATGAAAAGAGCTTTCTCGGCCTGGCCGGGACGATGCGAACAAAAGAAGGCGGGAAAATCACGATGTCATTTGGAGTCGTTGTTTTCGTGATCATGCTCGCTTCTGAGCTGCTCTGATCTCACACCACCTAGCCTGGCGCGGGCCTAGGCTCCCCTCCGAACGCCGGTAAGGCATAACTGAAAAGCGAAGCGCAGGCATAACAGCAAAGGTCCGTAGCGATTAAGCAGCGAAGCTTGAAGCCCGGTGCGCTGAAAGTGCGCCAACAGGCTTCATGCTTCGCCCCAGCCCCACCGCGACCTCGAATCCTTTTGATTTTTAAGGCCCGAACTGTACGGGTTCGTTTAAATCGCTGGTGCCAGACTTGCTTGTCGCGATCGCCAACAACTCGATCACAGCGAAGTGTGGTCTTGTCGATACTGGAGGTTCCTTGTTAGTCCGCAAAATGGCACTCCAGACAATTCACGTCATGCTAATAAGCAATTTAGCCGTAATCATGATCTGTGACGAAGCGGCGGCCTCAGCATGCGAACCGTTGTTTTCCTCAAGACCCCAGCAGACCGAGTTGGATGTCGTCGCGATGATGCCCCCGAGTGCGCGTGCCTTTGCTCATAAATTGTCGACGATCGCGAAACAAAGAAAGTTCGACCACGATCCTACGGTGCTGGCGATCACGTCGTCTTTGGTCATCGCGCAAACCAAATTGATATCATTAGACTGGGCAGACTTTTCGGTTATCCGAGACGAGTTGAGATTGAGTGGTAGCCTAATAGTGCGAACCGTTGAATCTGAGCGTGTTCTGATTGTTGATATCGAAAATATTTTTGTCGGCAACTTGCAACAAGGCGAACAGCCGAGCGGTTTGAATCCAAACTTCGCAAAAGGAGTTTACGGAATACTCCACGGTATTTCGCGAACAAATCTGCTCAATGATAATCGGTTCGATCGGGTCTATTTGTTTGCTGGTTCTGTCGTGAATGGACAGCTACTCAGCTGGTTGTCTTCGCTCGGATTTTTAAAGGTCGAAGGCCGAGCAGCAGATTATGGTTTAGAAATCAACAAGGCCACGATGTCGGCACCATCCCCACAGATCCCCGCCAAGTACTGAGTAAAAACTTGAATGCTCCCCTTAGATTAGAGAGAGAGAGAGAGAGTCCGCGCACCTCCAGCCCAGCCTCACCGCGACAGACATGGAGTGCGGTTCTTTACAAAACGCATTGACCCTCGTAGAGATCCGCAATGATTGAGGTCGAGAGCATTACCAAAAAAATTGGGATAACTTGGTTAAACTTTTCGAAAGCTCTAGCGAATGCACGGATTGCTGGTGCATGAATCACCGCAGTGATCCGAAAAGTTGTCCCACTGGCGATTCCGCAAAAGTTGCGTTACTCGAAGAAATTAAAAGCGGTAAAGCTTACGGGTTAATTGCTTTTTTCAATAAACACCCGGCCGGATGGTGCGCCATTGACCCAGTTAAAACGCAAATTGGACACGATTATGATCTTCAGAGGAAAAACGCTGAATCTTCGACCGCGTGGATGATTCATTGTCTCTATGTTGATCCCGTCCGTCGCGGTGCTGGAATTTCTAAGGGGTTAATCAAGTCTGCCATCGATCTTTCAAGATCAAATGGTGCTACTGAGCTCCTCGCATTTCCAATTCCTGAAAACTCAGTAGGAAAATTTCCCGAAGACATCGCTGAATTTTCAGGTAGGTTTTCAACCTTCAAGAAATTTAATTTTGAGCCGAAAACACGACTCGATGACTTCTATCAAGTTGTCTCCAAGCAACTCTGATCAATACCTGAATTGAGAACTGCGGTACTAATTTCCCGAACGCCCACCACGCCCCGCAACTCAAGATCCAGGAAATCGCCCGTCCTCTATTCTGCAGGCCACAGATGCCGCGCCCGACGCTCCAAAGCACCCAGCCCACCCTCACCTCACCGCAACAGAGAAGGGTTGGGTTTAAATCGCCCGCGCCGCACGCGCTTCTAAAAATGTGTTGGCCTGGAAGTCGCTATTGTTACCCGTTTGATAACTTCAAACTCGCCACAACTGTTAAGGACGGCTAGATGAGACTTTCAGTGACAATTCTGGTCCTAAGTTTTTGCCTTTCTTGCATCGCATCGGCTTTCGAGTTGAACAACTTAACGAATGTGCTGTCGGGCCGTTCTATCATTTTTAAAAATGACGTTCCGCTACAGGCCGGGACTAGAATCGTTAACTTTAAGGATGGCAAAGTGTCGGAAGATCCGCTCTACATTGGCTCCTGCAACGTCTTTCTGAAACGAGCCACCACGGTAAAAAGTATTTTGGCACCACGGGAAGCGGTGATCAATGGCGCGGTCAGCTCGCCACGCGGTTACGTAGATCAAAAAATTCGGCGCAATGTAGTCTCGGTAGACATAGAAGTACGCGACCCATCCTTAAAGATGATTCGATGTTTTTGGGATAAGGATCAAGTTGGCGATAGGTATCTGAACGTCAATGACATTTCCGATCTCTTGTCCAGTTCCGGGTTCGAACTGAAGTCCGACGTGCCAAGAATTTAATTCTGAACTTAAAGACTCCAAATTCCGTCGTCCAAAGTGGATCGCAACTACCGAAACTGTTTTTTTGACCGCCAAGCGGTCAAAAAAGCTCGTTCATCCTTAATAATCAGCCTTCGGACAATCGATGAGATTCAAGGCACGAAACTCCCCGCTTCGCGCCGACACTCGCCACGCCGAACGCCAACAGGCTTCATGCTTCGCCCCAGCCTCACCTCACCTCACCTCACCGCGACAGACAGAATCGATGGATAAAGTTCAGACATCTGGTATACTTGCGCCGGCATAGCCTTACCTTTTTTGAAATGCGAGGAAGCTTCATGAGCAAGCCG
>JALHOI010000437.1 GCA_022843085.1 Pseudobdellovibrionaceae bacterium | reverse complement strand
AGTAAGCGTCCAACGTGAATATTGTGCTTTCGCTTTTTTTGACGATAGCATGCGCCCAGCGTAGCAAAAGAGAATGTTTTTTTGCACTCGAGGCACCGAAAGCGATTTACCGTTCGCGAATCGGAGCGTCGATAAAAATCTCCATGTCGTGCGACGCTCGGACGGTCGTCCTGATCCTGCGGGTTGGCTGGGCAGTGAGGGCATCTCGGTCGCATGGCTGGCAATTCAGGCAAGACTTTGGCCAGGAAAAGGGGAATCCCGCATAGTTTCAGCCAGTGCGATCGCGGATATAATCTAAAGACAACAGCCAAGTCGGCCAGTTACTGGGCGTTCCGTGATTTTAGAAATTCCACGACCTTCACATGCCCCGCAAGCAAAGCCATTCCGAGCGGAGTCAGGCCACTCTGTGCTTTCACGTTGAGATCAACGCCCTTGGAGGCGAGCAACTCAACAACGTTTAAATGTCCGTCCATGGCAGCCATGCTCAGCGCGGTGAGGCCCTTCGACGATTGGGCGTTCAAATCGGCGCGAGCATCAACTAAGAGTTGCACGATCTCAAGATTTCCGCGTTTTGAGGCCGCCATCAAAGAAGTTGTTCCCGAGTTGTCTTTCGCGTTCACGTCGGCCTTTTTTGACAAAAGATATTTCACGACTTCGGAGTGCCCTTGGAGGGCGCTGAGCATAAGCGGAGTGAGTCCCTTTTCGGTCGCACTGTTGGCAGGGATACCCTTTTCGATCAAACTCTTTACCGTCGCAATTTCGCCCTGCATCGAAGCCTTAATCAATTCTCTTTCCTGCACCGAATCAGCGAGCGCTACGGTCGAACACAAGACGATGGCAAAGCACGAGGCGAGATGTCGAAGCTCGATGTGCCTTCTGCTAAAATTAATTAGCACTCCAGTTTTAATTTTCATTGGTGACACCTCTCAACAAAGTCTTTGTCAATGAAGTGAATGAGTCAATTCCAATCAGGCGCTCTTGTTTGCCGTTTTCGGCTTGCGACCGAGATCTGATATCGCTTGTTTAGTTATTTTTATTACTCCGCCACTGCCGCCACTGTCGCTAGGCGATCCGCTGCCGTGCACGAGTTGCTCGAGTCGATCTACGGTTGAGGCAAGTGTTTGCGACTGAGCACGAAGCGAATCGGCTAAACCAGAAATGTCGTGTGCCATGCGGTCATTTTGGTCCGCAGACTCTTTCATTTCCATCATCGCCGTTCCGACTTGCTGAATTCCGAGCTCTTGTTCAGAAGCCGCGTTCGTGATCGAATCGACCATCGATTTTACTTCGGCCGTTCGGTGTGTGATCCGCTCAAAGACGGTCGCACATTTCTCTGACATTTGATTTGCAGACCCGACTTTTACTTTTGTTGACTTCACAATATCCGAAACTTTGTGTGAGCTATGATCAAGCAGTCTGCCGATCTCTTGGGCGGCAACACCACTCATCTCGGCAAGCTTACCAACTTCTGCTGCGACGACAGAAAAGCCTCGACCGTGTTGGCCGGCGCGAGCCGCTTCGATTGACGCATTAAACGATAACAGCTGAGTCTTAAACACGATGTCATTGATGATGTTGGTTTTGGCACGAATCGAAGAGACAATCTGGTTCACTTCTTCAAGTTGAGCATAGGCGCGTTCAATATCGCGCATCGCAAGACGAAGATCGTCTATGACTTCCTTACCGTCGGCCGCCTCTCGAAAACTTTCTTCGGACGAACGAAGAGCTTCAGATGAATGATGGACTGTTTGTCCCAGCATGCTTTTCATTTCTTCCATGCTGCTCACACTTTCTGTTACCGCCGAGGCCTGTTGGCCTGAAGCCGAAGCAAGACGCGATGAAGAAGCTGAAGCATCACTAGAAATTTTTAATACGTTCTGGGCGACGTCAGTCAGACGCGCGCTCATCATTTGCAAGCGTTCGGCTGCGTCTCGAAGAATCCAGAGCAGCAGCATTCCGAATGGAATCCCGCCGATCAAAAGCACCCACCCCGCAAAGGCGGTTCGGGTTGCTCCAGTGTTCGCGCTGTCGAGCGACTTTCGAAGTTCAATGGTGTGGCGGGATTTTAACTCCACGGACCATTGCTCCAGAAGTGCGAGTTCGACAGACGAGTTCTGAAACTTCTTTTGTGCCGTAGAGAGGGGTTCGAGCCCGGCAAGCACGTTTTGAAGGGCATCGTTCACGTTTTTGAACAATGTCGTGTAGCGAGCTTCGGTCTGATTGAGGTCAGAAATGCGACCGTTACTTCGTGACTTAAGATCTTCGAATGTCGCCAGAACACGCGCGTTTGCTGCTTCAAAGTTTGCAACGGTATCCATATTTACCGAATTGGCGTTTTGTGCGATTGCATTTTTAACTTGAGTCAGATGTGAGCCTAAAGCTTCTGACATCTCGAGCATCGGCAAGTGTTCCTCGACAAGCGCGTTCATCAGGGTCTGATTGTCGCGGGAAATGAAGTAGTTTGTTGAGAAGTAGATGAAAAAGCCTGTGAAGCCGATTCCAATCATCGTCAGAAGCTTTTTTTGAATACTGAATTGTGTAAGCCACTTCTTCACGATGAAGACCTCGCGTCGGTTTAACTGACGCTTCTTCATCGGCTCGGTTGGCGGAATGCTTTATAAACCTAGCCGAAATCGACTTCAATATAGAATGCGCCCATTGGAGTCACCATTGGCATAATGGTAAGCTTCGCTGGACCAGATCGCTTGACTCGACCAAAGTCCTTCTTTCTAAGACTTTTTGGAATTGCTGAGGGCAAACGAAAATGTTCGTTTTCGTTTAGATTTGATTTCGCGTGTCCGTAGATCATATTCATGAGTTCCTGACCCATGCTCTCGCACAGGTCGGCATCAATTTTTGTATCTTTGCCGATCATGGCGCGTGCGAAACGTTCAAGAACTGACATCGAAGAACACAAGCGAAACTCGGCTTTTAAAAATTCACT
>JALHOI010000436.1 GCA_022843085.1 Pseudobdellovibrionaceae bacterium | reverse complement strand
TGCTCTTCCGATCTCCGATCGAGCTCGGATTTTTCGCGAACATTCTTTGTCATCGCGTAGCTTTTTTCGAGCAAGGCTTCGTGAAAGGCCGTCGCCTTCAGCCGAAGAGCTGCGACCGGGTTACGAAGCTCGGGGGCGACCGTTACGAGAATATCGCGGTACCGTTTTTCGCTATTGATCTTCGCCTGGTTTAACTCTTTGTCGCGACAGAATCCAGCCATGACGTTTTCCTTGATCACGTCGCAAGAACGAAAGCGCCGCCATTTTCCAAACCCATCGTTATGCCGGGCCGCAATCTCAATGACTAAATTGTCACGGTCACTTTCAGAGCCCTTCCAATCGCACGCAAGCTTTTGCGCCTCTTTCAGCGTTTTCATACTTCCCGAGTTGACCATTCGATCAAGAGTCGCCGCTTCTTTGAGCTCGGGAAATTCATCCGACTCAGCGACAAGTTTGTCATCTTTCGTAACTTTAGATTTTCGCTTTGGAATTTTGAAGTCATCACCGCTGGCAAATAAATCTTGCTCTGGATCTTCTTCGTTCGGACACGCTGTTTTCAACAACGCTGCAGCTTTCAACTCTTCAGTTGCTGGAGCCTCGACGGCGCGAGGCGGTCTCGTTGTGATCGGAAGTGTGCCTTCGAGCGGCGGTGCTCGCATCAGTGACATGACGATGTTTTGGCCGTTGTAGCGATCACTCGCTTTGAAAGATTGGACCAAATGTTTCGCCCAAGTTCGACGGGCTTCGGGCTGCCCGCATGCCGCCAGTTTTTTAAGACTATCAAGCCCAGGAACTTTTGCATCGACTTCATCAAACGGACGATTTTGTGTCGTCCAGAACCGAGCATCTTCTGCGCCTGATAACGCGAGAGCCTTTGACCACTGCTCTAATTTCGCATCCGAAACATCAATTGTGAGTAGCGAACGGCGCGAGAGACGAATAAGATCAAGTTGCGCAAGGGGATGGCCTCTCTCAGCGGCCTTCATCAATAGCGCCTGCCCGACCGGAACAAATCCGTCAGCGTCGTTGAAAAGTGAATAGGCCCGCGAGACCAGCGCATTGGGTTCACCGCGCTTCGAAGCTGATTCGAGCCGCTCGGCTAGCGATTTATGCCACTTCTGATTGAACAAAACAAACGGCACATCCATCGCTCTCGCGTTCGGCGTCTTCACCGGAATTTGGTTTCGAATCGCAGCCCGTACAGTTTCTTCAAGCTTTTCGGCTGATAAAATTGTTGATTCAGCGACGAACAACACATTCACGCCGCCGATCCAACCCGCAAGAGGTGTTATGTGCTGATCCGAAAGCGGGAAGGCCATGACAGCTTGAGTTCGATTGGCTTCAGCTTCAGCTCGAACGATAACAAAACCGCGCTCTTGGTCGCTCACATGGAATTTAAGTGCGTCGGGAAACCACGTCTGCATCAAGCGGTGAGGGCCTGACAGTCCCACATCGACTGCGTAAAGACTTAATCGGCTTGATGCGCCCGTCGCACACATCAAATCTTTCGGCGTCCATTGGGCTAAGCTGAGGGGGTCTTGATTGACGCTGTCGACGCGGCGCCAGCCCTTCGGTGCATTGATCGAAACGGATCGCATTGTACCGACTGAAAAATCTCCGCTTCTGGCGCGAAACAAGGCTTTCGAATCAGTTACCGGCGCGGTGACTGCTGTAACGGTTGTCGCCTCGTTCGGGGCAAACTTCTCACCCTTCACAACCTCAGGTAAAAAGCTGAACCCAGCTAGAAATACAAATTTTAAGGTGGCCATTTTTAACGCGGCCGTTCGAAAAGAGGCCATCGTCGTCGTAGAAAGTGCAAACGAGTGCTGTTTTGCCAAGTTGTTCGAGTGATTCATCGTTCCCGCCCCCAGGACATAGAATCACCGACCGGCAACTGTACAGCCATCAATATCCCTAGGTAAAACGTCGTTTCTCAATGTGAGACTCGATCTCGAAATTGCTTGCATCCTAGGGCGTCGAACGTTTGGACAGGGCTTGTTTTTGAAACGTCGAACTTTTCGTCGCGAATCAAGAATGTCGATTCACGACTTCCGAAACACTACTCATAGAGAACGGCATCGACATCAAAACCGTAGTCATTGTTGGATTCATCCGACACAAACTTGATGACGACCGTGTCTCCAAAGACAAGTGGGGAAAAGACGCCGATGTCTTGTGCGCCGCTGAGGGCGCCGACAAACAAACCATCCCGATCAAAAAATGAAACCGTGTCGAATCCAACTTCAGTACTGAACTGACTGAAGCGTACTGCAATTTTTTTCGCGCCTGGAATGTGAATCCTGTGCTCGAGTGAAGCTCCATCTTCGTAGTTGTGGTCGGTCGACAAAGAATATGAGGTCACATTCTTCAAGCGGCTGGGGTCGTTTGGGTCCGCGGTCGGAGTAACCCCTGAAAGGGCATGGTACGCGCTCAACATGCCGCCCGTGATGACTCGTTTCTTCAACCCGTAAAGTGGACGCGCAGAGTTCAGAATTCGTTTTTTTAATTCAGCGGCCGTTAGATTTGGGTTTTGCGCCAGCATCAGCCCCGCTGCGCCTGCGACATGAGGAGTCGCCATGGAAGTACCCGAGAATGAAGCGTAACCTCCGCCCGGTATCGTACTTACAATATTGACCCCAGGTGCTGCGATGTGAACTGACTTCTGACCCCAATTCGAGAATGTGGCCAGACGCCCGCGGTTATCGATTGCAGAAACCGCAATCACATTCGAAACCGGGTAAGATGCTGGAAAGTTACCGGTCACATCGTTGTCGTTTGAGGTGTTACCTGCGGCTGCCACAAACAGCATTCCGGACTTTTCGGTATCTTCGATCGCCTTTCGCAGAAGCTCGGACGAGGCACCTCCGCTCCACGAGTTACTTAAGATCCGCGCGCCATTTTTTCTTGCGTACTCAATAGCTTTAATGGCGTTCGCAAGAGTTCCACTGCCATTCT
>JALHOI010000435.1 GCA_022843085.1 Pseudobdellovibrionaceae bacterium | reverse complement strand
GTCGAGTTCATTTTCTCCGTCGCATCCCGAAAATCTTGAGATGATGTTTAACGTACTTCGATACCCGACATTTCGCGATCTTCATTTGAAAAGTGGAACTATCGGCATCAGAGGAGCGACCTACTACGACAAAGACGTGTGGGGTTTCGAGATTCGATACTTGCCAGATTCTATTCCTGACGACCGGCTCGGACGCGGAATCGAAAATATTCAAGAGCGGCTAACTTCGGGACGATATTTCATGACCGAGCAAGAGGCTCGTCTGCAATCGCCGCATACCATTGCTGGCTACGATCTGTCCTTCCGAATCATGGGTGATATCACGATCCATCCAAGTCATCCTGACTTGGGCGATCTCATAAAGGACGATGCAACTTATGAACGTCTTTGGGAATTAGCGGAAAAAAATAGTCATCTGCGCTACGTCTACGCCGACTGGCGGAACATGATCTACACCCGCAATTGGAGCCCCGAAAAGATGAAGCGACTTTTCGAAGTTCAGCGAACTGCGGTTAAAATGTTACTTGCAGGAGCCCCGTCCACCGATGTTGCAAAGTACTTCATTCAGCGATCAGGCCTCATGCATTCTGTATTTACCGATTTCGACTTGCTTCCGTAGGTCGGGCACGGTTGTGAAGCCGTTGTATTTGCCCAACCGTTCTAGAATACATCATGTGCGCCGCAGGACTTTTTTTACGATCAGAACGCCTGCGGTTGAACCAATCAGCGAGCAGCAAACACCGAGCCCGAGTATGAGACGACGTAGGCGCCAGGCTTGTTTGCGAGAACATAGAACAATGCACTGGTCATAAGAAATGCCGTGGTCGTTGTTAGCATCAAAACTGTTTCCATCGTCATGGCCTATTCTTTACGGTTTGCCCGGGTCAAGAAATCAAGTCGCGAGTGGCCTCGGGCCGAGTCGCTACCGGCCGAGTCCTTTCTAAAAGCTTGTACGCCTTTGCTTGTCGTCACTTACGCTGGTAGATATTGCTAGATGTTTCTCTTCTTAAAAAATCCTGTTTTCTGTTCCCAATGCGAACATACGGGCGATTCTAAAAATAAGCTTTCTTACGTGATCTTGTTTCTTTTAATTTTGGCACTCGCGCCACTTTCACTCATCCTGTTGCCAACAGTTGGCGCAGTCACAAACAAATTCTCTGGAGTATTTTCCTCATTGTTCGCCGTGGCTCATGTCGGCTCTCGGCGAGACGCCCACTACTGCCGTAACTGTGGATCTCAGTGGATCCGTGCAGCGAATGGGTCATGAGACTTGCCGATCTCATCGGTAAGTTTCTTGGCCCAAAACATTGCTTGCTCTATCGAAAGTCACTCTGGCTCGCGACGCGATCAAGATAGTTACCGAGATTCTGCCAAACGCCTTTTGAGATCATCGACAAGATGTTGGAATCGCGGATTCGATACTAAATTTTCGGCGTATTGTAGATCCACCCGAAAGAATTCAAATTCGCTGAATTACTTGTGTGCTTGACCATCCAATTCGTGACCGAGCGGATCCGGAACATTGAGCCGCATGAAACTTGCGTGCACGATCGTGTTTTCCGATGAAGATTGAACAAAAGGGTACCGAGCAAAAAACCATTTCTGATTTACGCACGGTGGGTGTCCTCGCTCCGCACCGACAAAAGTAATTTGATAACCGAGGCAATTGAACGTGCCCGCAGGTAAGCGACGAGGACCGTCAAGCTTGGGATTGGGTCTGCGCATGCAGACAGGACATTGACAAGAAAGATTGTCGAAAGCCTGAACAGGCCAGTATTAGTTCTATGTTTAAGTGCCATGGCATCTCGCATGTTCGAAACCTGCGCCGATTGATTTTTGATTGCGACGCTCGAACTATTTTGGCGTGCCGCAGATCTGCACGAACTTTGCACTCGCCCGGCCCTAGTTCCGACCAACTTTCTTGGAGGGCAATGTGAAGCAGTTCGTTCACTACATCGCAATAGGAACCGTGTTGCTTGTTGGTCAGTCTGCTGCGGCGGATTTCCACCTTTCGAATTCGGCAGAAATGGCTCATCATCCGAAGCTCTTATCATCTGTTCATTCAGTACCCTACCTCAAGTGCGGCCGACGTGGCGGAGGCGGTGGCGTCGTCATTTCTGACCGATGCGACATTTTGACAAACGTTCACGTAATACAAGCTTGTGCCACCGTTTCAGAAAGCGAGTCGAACAGGTCTGCGGTGAAGTTGGATGCTATAGAGGTTAATGGTCAGAAGCTCGCCTTCACAATAGTTGCGGCAGGTTTTCCTGATTTGTCGACTTGGCCGAATCTCGATACTCGAGACGACTCAACGAAGGATTGGGCCATTATCAAATTAGAATCCTCGGCATGCGGCCGGTGTGTTCCCGTAGCAGGCTGGGCCCAAGTTGGTGAACCCGTTTGGGCGCTTGGGTACCCGCTACCCACGTATGGACAAAATCACAACGCGGCTTCGTATGATGACTACGAGCTCGCAAACCCACCACGTCGTCGTCCTCTTCATTTTTCGAGAGGGCCGCTACTCAGTTCACCGGTAGAATCCAGCGCGAAAGAATTCTGGAAAGAGAACTTTGCGGCCCGGTCGAACAAATTCTTCGTTGATCGCTTCTTTTTTGCTGATCTGTCGGTCAACGCAGGAAATTCCGGTGGGCCACTATTGAGTGAACAAGCTGAGCTTCTCGGTATAGCGTCCGTAGCGGTGTTTAGAGATATCCTGCGAGGCGGACCTGCGCTGACTGGAAACGGCGCCTTCCTCAAAATCGAAGAAATTAAAAATCAATTGTCATCGGCACTCGTGAAAGAAACCTTTGCTTGTTCCGCGAACTAAAGCCGATAGCATCGATGATGCAGTCTGAAATCGTGAGCGCGCGAAGTCACTCGCTCCGCGCTGACGGCAAATGACCGAGAGTCGCTTTGAATCAAGTTGATAATGTCTGTCGCTTCTTGTCGCTGTTGA
>JALHOI010000434.1 GCA_022843085.1 Pseudobdellovibrionaceae bacterium | reverse complement strand
CGGCAAGTCGCCGTCAAGACCCGTTGACGCCTCTGCGAGTTCCCGAATGACCGCGCGGCGTTCATCCGAAGTTTGAAGACGATCAATTTCGTTTTCCAGACGGTCTTTCTCAAGTTCCCAAGATTTTTTTTCAGCTTCGTCGTTGTAAAGCGCACGGTCGATCATAACGTAAAGCAGGCTCGCTTTTTCATTTTGGGTCGACATAACGGCCGAGACGGGCCAGAACTTTGTTTTGAATAGTCGAAGAAAATTTTGCTCGGCCGGCGAAGCCGCTCCACTGAAGTCAATCTGTAGCGCTTGCGTTTGAAGTGCATCGATTTGCCCGAGCATTTCGGCTCGTTCCACTTCGCGAGGGTAGGCTCGGTCTGATTGGCTCGATTTCGCGGCAAATGCATCGGTAGCGTAGGTCGATAGAACCACGCCGATAGCAACGGTAGCGAAGGTAGCGAGAACCAGACGCACAGATACTTTCAAAATTGCGAAGCTTTGAACCATGGATTTGTCCCTCTGATCCTTTCCCTAACATGGCTCGAAACCCCGAGAAGGAAGAGTCTGCAGAAAAGTAAAAAAGCCTGACGGCTTCGAATAAATTCCACGTTTGCAAGAGTCAGCGACGCATGCGTAGGCGCCGGCCCGCTGCAATCATAAGTCCTCCAGCCGTCAGCCCCCAGAAGGCCGAGCTGACTCCAAACAGAGTAAGCCCCGAGGCTGTCAGAAGAAACGTCAGAACACTCGCCTCTCTATTTTGTTCGTCTTGTAAGCTTAGGTTTAAGCTGCTTGCGATTGTCGAAAAGAGAGCAATGCCAGCAAGCCCGATCATAAACTCTCGCGGTAAGCTTTGGAAAAAAAGCGTGATGGTTGTGGCGCCGATTGCGACCACAATGTAAAGCAACCCGGCCGTGATTGCTCCCCAATACCTTTGATTTGCATTTTGGTGGGCATCGGGCCCCATAACAATCGCCGCCGTAATAGCCGCGAAGTTAATTCCGAAGGCTCCAAACGGAGCGAGCAGCATTGTCGCTAAACCTGTACCGGAAATGACAGGGGACACAGGTACCTGGTAACCCGAGGCTCTCATCACGGCGATACCTGGCAGATTTTGCGAAGCCATCGTGACAATGAAGAGTGGCAAAGCAATGCCGATGGAAGCCGAAAACGAAAAAGCTGGAGTCGTGAACACCGGTTTCGAAAATTCAAAGGGAATCTTACCGAGTTCGATTAGACCGAGGCTGGCGCTCAGAGATAGGCCAGTTAAGAGAACTGCGAGAATCGCGAAGCGTGGCCACCGACTTTTCATAATGACGTAAACGAAAAGCATTGTTGCAACCAGAAAAGGCTGAGTCTTCAGGCCACTAAATACATCAAGTCCGAAGCGAAGCAGCACGCCTGCCAGCATTGCCGAAGCAAGTGAAACTGGAACGCGGTTCAAGATTCGCTCAAACCAACCTGTGAACCCCGACATTGCGATAAGTATCCCGCAAATTGCGAAGGCTCCAATTGTTTCGCGAAAGGTATGCGTAGAGGCTGTTGAAGCTAGCAGTGCAGCACCGGTCGTGGAAAAAGCGGTCAATATGGGTTTTCGGTAAAACCACGAGAAGCCGATCGACGTGACTCCGGTACCGAAACACACGGCTGCGATCATTGAGCTTGTCTCAGCTGCGCTCGCGCCGAGTTGAGCGGCGGCCTGAAGGACGATCGCGACGGCACTCGTGAATCCGATCAAGACAGCAACCGATCCGGCGGCCGCTGCGGGGAGAAGCGAAACTAGCTTCGAAGTCAGAGTCGACTGTCGCGTTCGGTTTGGGCTATGATTCACGCGACAGACTTACCGAAAAAGATAGCCCTAGACTACGTCTAGATCGTCGGTCTCGATTCGAACGTTGGTGGTTCGTGACCGAGCTATTGTTTGACAGTCCGAAAATCCTATTGACCAATGAGATGATGAACTTTGCGTCGCGAAAAATACGACCTTTCAGTCTGGCGCTGATGCTTTTTTTCGAGGCATCACTATTCGCGATTGAGGTTCGCGGTGCGACCGCGTCCGGGAAAGTTTCGGCAACAGTTCCGTCAAAGGTGACGTCAAAGGTATCGCCGGGAGTTACGCCGAAGCCGTCGAAGCTGAAAGCGAAACCGAAAACGAAAACAAAAACAAAAAAGAAGGTCGCCGACTTCAACGCGCCCGCGATCGCAGCTTTTAAGGCAAAAAAGTATGTCGAAGCGTTGCGACTTTTTAATGTTGCGATAAAAAATGATCCCCAGAATCCTCTCTCTTGGCTGGGACATGCCCGCGCGACGGTGGCCATTCACGGCTCAAGTGAGCCAGAGAATTACTGCGATTTCGAAAAAAATTGGGTGCTCCTCGCGATGTCGTCTCTGTCGAAGGCCATGGATTTAGGCCGCGCCAAAGTCGAACCGATTCTGAGCGCGATCAAAGACGTGAATTTTCAAAAGTTTAGGACGCGTCCCGAGTACAAAAATTGGGACCTAGTCCGAAAGCTTCCTCTGAAGACTGACCTGGCGACTCAAGAGTTCTTTTCAAAGCACAATGATTGGCTCATCGACAGTCAGCCGAATCCGTCGACTGTCGTCACGTTTGCTCCAACACATGTGCTGACGATCGCGGCGGCGGATGGAACTCGAAGCACGGGAACTTGGTCAGCGGGGGCTGGTCGAGTTGTTATCAAAACAAAGGATGAAACACGAACGCTGAATCTGACGACGTCCAAACATACGTTTGGATCGCCAGAGAAGAGTTTTCGAATCATCGTTCTGCGAGATCCGGCGAAACCGCCCGATTGGACGCTTGGCCCCGAGATCGCCGACTGTCCGAAACCCTAACGTGAAAAATCGCGGCGCCGGGCAAGCGCTTGCTGGTTCTCGACAAACGCCTCGACCGTGAGTCCTGCAGCCTCAAGCTGCTGCGGAATGAAAGAAGCTCTCGTTAGACCCGGTAGTGTGTTGGTCTCGATCATCACGACG
>JALHOI010000433.1 GCA_022843085.1 Pseudobdellovibrionaceae bacterium | reverse complement strand
TGGCGCGCGCTGGGAAACTTTCCAGGAAGTCTCGGCCGCTACATGTGGCACGACTATAAGATTCCCGTCTTAACTGTCGAGCTCGGTGAAAAAATGGTTGATGCCGACGAACTGCAAGACTTAATCGGAACTTTCGCCCTCGAGGCCGTGCGACTGTCCGGCGATAAAAGTCCTGATCTTTACGACCTGCTCTAGCGACCGCGAGCCAATCAACGTGCTGCCTACTGCAGCAAATCAACGTGCTGCCTACTGCAGCAAATCAACGTGCTGCCTACTGCAGCAACCCATCAAAGTCCTCGGCGCCCTCGATGCTCCAGTCTGGAAGTGGGTCGGGCCACTTCGCCCAGCCCTCGGGGCCAAGGCTGAACTCTTCGTCGGTCAAAAGGCAGGCCTTGAAGCCGCGACGAAGCTCGAACTCGTTTAAGTCAAAACCCATAATTGCGATCTCTTGCCGTCGGTCGCCGTAGGGAGGCACCCAGTCCGCCATGATGTCTTCGCGCTCCAACGGATCATCGGGCCATTCTCGCATCGGCGTTGCCGCCATCCAAGCACCTGCGGCTGCAAGAATCGAAGACGTGCCAACCACACTCCAAATTCCAGTCTCGCCGTTTCGAGTCGCTATCCAGATCCAACCCTTGATTCGAATAATTTGATGAGACGAAAGCTGATCGAGAAAGTTCTTAAAACGGGTTGGATGAAGTGGGCGACGTCCGCGGATGCCGATAGCGGTCAGCCCTTCACCTCGATCTAGCTTCGGGTGCGAATTCGCAAGAAGCTGAATCCAGCCGGCGCCCTCTGCGGCCGCATCAAAATCAAAATTAGTTTCGCGACTCGCGCGCCAGAACTCTTCAACAAACTCGCGATTAAATCCATCTTGTGGCACTTCGACCAGATGCGCGCGCGGGTTTAACCACTCAACAAGGCTTCGAGCTTTCGCTAAAGTTTTAGGCTCGATGTCGCTTGTTCGGTTGAAGACGATCACGTCGCTAAACTCGATCTGCTCGACGATGACGTCTGCATCGCTGCGGTCATCAACTTCGTCGAACTCAAGATCAAGCTCAAGCAGCGAGGTCGGCGCACGCAGAACATTTAAAATTTTGCGCGCGTCAAGAATCGTCGCGACGGTTTGAATTTCGAATCTGTCGTCAGGCGGCTCGCCGTTTTCGCCTTCGAGATAAAAAAGCTCAGCAACCGCAATTGGTTCTAAAACCGAATCGGCTTCAATCAAGATGTGATTTCCTGGATGAACCTCGAGCACATTTTCTAACGACGAAATCAAGTCACTTCGGCCGTCGTCTCTTACCACCGCGCTCAACGTGGCGTACCGAGACAGCGCCTCGATCAAAGATGACTTTCCCGAACCGCTCCAACCGAAAAAAACGCTAAGAAAAATTGGCTCGTCGCTAATTTTAACGCCCCACCGATAGAATCAACGACGATTCACCGGTCGCCGCTTTTACGCTTGAAACAAATTTCTCAGCCTCAGATCGAGTTGGCGTGGGCTCGATTCGCACGGCATAAAAAGTTTCGCCTTCATGTTCAATTTTCTTTTGAAAAGCAGGAAGGCCCACAGACTTCAACTTCGCTTCGATCTTGTTTGCGTTCTCTTCAAGTCTGAATGTTCCGACCTGTACAAGGTAGGCCTGCTCGGTTCGCGACGCTTTGCGACTGACCGACGCAACTTTGCGCTCGCGAGATGCCGCCTTCGCCATTTTCACTTTCGCGAACTCTTCTTCAGCTGCTTCGGCTTCAGCTGCGGCTTTTTCAGAACTTGCTAGATGGCTTTCAGTGGTTTTCTGTTCAGCTTTCGAACAAGCAGCGAGGCTAAGAAAAATGGCCAATAGAGTAGCCAGTGCACTTGCCGTCATCGTACCAGCCCCGTAAGTCTTCAACGCTTTTTGCAGTTTCATGAGATCTCCAATTCCTTCACTCAATTTACAGAATACCTAAGATACTGATTCGAGATGAAACACTGTCAGATTAACTAGACTAGTCGAGAGCCGAGGGCCCTCACGGATCGATCAAGGAGCGTCTTTGTTGATCCGAAAAAACTTGAAGGCATGAAGTTTAAAATGAATTCATCAAACGATAAAACCTCGACCGGGGCTAACTTGACTTCATATCAGTCCGGACTGCACGAAGCACCGTCTGAAGCTTCTCTTGTTCAGCAATCTAGACGAAAATTTGACCCCGCGACATCGCACTCGGGTTTGTATGATGTGTCGAGAATGACCAGCGTTTCAACCTTATCGAACGTCGAGGGCGCTGAGGTCGATCGTGGTACTAAAACCAAAACAAGTTTTTTGCGAAGACTTCTTGTTGGAATCGCATTTTCCCTTGCTGCAGGTTGCGCCTACCTTCTATTTGCCGACAGTTTCAATTCCAAAAACCGCAAGAGCTCAAAAGGTGTTCCGAACTCAGTTTCGCCCAGGGTCTCAGGTTCGGTATCGATTCCCTCGGTCGTTGCGCCCGAGAACCTGACTGTGATCGGCACGAGTGAAACCGTTGCCGCGAGTGAAGCTGTTCAACATAAAAAACTCAAACTCGTGCTCGACTCGGCCGGAAAACTGATTTCGCCGTTTTCGATCGAGCTCGATCAAAATGGTGATGAGATCGCACGAACCGAACTTTCAGACCCGACGATACGTCTTACTCCTCTTCCTCTGGGTGCCTTTGATGGTGTTGGCCGCCTCTCTGAGGCCCAATTGCCGCCCGCCTTTTTGGCTCAAGCTTGGATGAGGCCCTTCGCATTTTCTGAAGCCGAACGTCAGCGCATCATGGGTTTGCGAGTGGTGGCGATCGAGATCAAAAACTATCTCAACGAAGTCGAGTCTTTGACTGCAACCCGTCTTTCAAGACCTTTGCAAGTCACTGGACCTGACCTCACGGTGGAAGATGCGGCCGATCTTTCGGCCGAACTAAGCTGGTTGCGCGCCGCGAGCCTAGCTCGCGATCTGCTAGGTGTGCGCCTTACGGAGCGACGCTTGATAGAGT
>JALHOI010000432.1 GCA_022843085.1 Pseudobdellovibrionaceae bacterium | reverse complement strand
GTGCTGGCGAGAAAAACAAGATTCGCGGGTTCATCGTCGAAAAGGGTACGAAGGGTTTCACGACGTCGAAGATGGAGGGCAAATTCAGCCTTCGCGTCAGTGTGACAAGCGAACTTCATTTTCAAGACTGCGTTGTGCCCGAATCACAGATTCTTCCCAACATCGAAGGTCTTAAAGGTCCGCTCAGCTGCTTGACTCAAGCTCGGTACGGGATCGCTTGGGGTGTATTGGGTGCGGCGGACGCGTGCTACCACACCGCTCTAAACTATGCGAAGCAGCGCACGATCTTTGACGGTAAGCCCTTGGCAGCGCACCAGCTGGCGCAGGCGAAGCTCGTCAAAATGGTTCAAGAAATCACCAAGGGTCAGCTGCTGGTCATTCAGCTCGGTCGGTTGAAAGAGCGCGGCGAACTTCAGCCCTACCACGTGTCGCTTGCGAAAATGAACAACTGCAAGGTCGCACTCGAAACCGCACGGGAAGCGCGCGATATGCTGGGCGGCAACGGAATCATCGACGAATATCCGGTCATCCGTCACATGCTGAACCTTGAAAGCGTGAACACCTACGAGGGGACTGAGGACATTCACCGACTCGTGGTTGGCGAACGCATCACGGGCATTCCCGCATTCCGGTAGGCCCTCTCGAAGAGCCGGCCGCCGGGCCGGCTCTTGAGTCTGAAACGTGCGGCCGCCGGTCGACGAATCGGGGCTTAGCGTTCAAATGCTGAGTCGGTCGTAGGTTAACCTTGTGATTAAAACTTTTCGCTGGCGGATAGAAACCGCCACTGGCCTTCCGGTAAATTTCCAAGCAGCACGCGGCCGATTCGAACACGCTTAAGGCCCACGACGGTGAGACCCACTTGCTCGCACATCCGGCGAATCTGTCGCTTTTTTCCTTCACGAAGCACGAATCGAAGCTGATCTTCGTTCTGCCACTCGACTTGGGCTTCCATCAGCTTGTAGCCGTCGAGAGACAAGCCGTGTCTGAGGAGTTTTAGGCCGTTGGCTTTCATCTCGCCCTCGACCCGGACCAAATACTCTTTCTCGATCGAGGTGCTTTCTCCGATCAAATCGCGAGCGACGCGGCCATCTTGCGTGAAAACTAAAAGGCCTTTCGAATCGATGTCGAGACGCCCGGCGGGTGCCAAGCCCTCAAAGTGCATTGGCTGAAGTTCGGGTTCGCCCCTCGACACAAAGTGGTTACTCTTTGTGATCAGCCTGACAGCGGGCTCGTACGCAGGTTCTGGCTGGCCCGAAACATAGCCCACGGGTTTGTTGAGAAGGATCGTCACAAGTTCGGCGCGTTCTTGCCTTGCGCCAGGTGCTAGCTCGATTTGACACGAGGGATCAGCCTTGTGACCGACGCCGATCACGACATCGTCAACTTTCACCCATCCCTTTTCAATCCACGCATCGGCTTCGCGTCTTGAGCACATCCCACGGTCGGCCATGATCTTCGAGACCCGAATTTTCGTGTCGGTCGTGTTAGGTTTTGATGCCATAGGATGATCTCGTATCTCGTCTTGTGCTCTTGAAAAGTCGGGGTATCATCTCACGGTACCAGCTAAGCCAAGGAGTTTCTATGAAGAGATTTGGATTTCGAACCCTCACCGTAACTTTTTCTGCGGTTCTTTTCGCACTCACACTTGGCAGCGTTTCACCAGAGACGGCGTTTGGGGCGATGACCCCAAGCTTCACCGCCAAAATTTACGATCTCAAAGATCGCTCGAAGCTGATGTTCGACTACAAAAGCGAAGTTGAAACAACCGGCGACACAAAGACCACAGTCAACACCGTCTACGATTTAAAAGGAGACGTCCTCGTTATCGAAAAAACCGTGATGAAAGACGATGGAAAAACGTTTGTTTCGTTTGAGCAAGACCAAAAGCAATTGAAGACCGTCGGCAAAGTTGAACTTCGCGACGGCCGAATCTACTTCACCTTCCAGCGCGATGAGAAATTGAAAGACGACGACGATAAAGCCAGCGCCGATTTCATCGTGACCTCGACACTCGTCGCTTACGTTCAAGCGAACTGGGATGGGCTCTTAAGGGGAGAAACCTTGAAAGCGCGCCTTGCTGTGCTTGATCGTCTTGAAACGATCGGCTTTCAATTCAAAAAAGAATCAGAGAAAGAGTTGAATGGTGTGCCCGCCGTTGTCTTAAAAATGAAGCCATCGAGCATGATGATTGCGGCTGTCGTCGATCCACTCCTGTTCACTTTTTCTGCCGACGGCAAGCGGCTGCTCGAACTTGAAGGCCGTACCAACGTCAAGGTGATGATCGACGGAAAGTTTAAAGATTTCGATGGCTACACGGTCTACTCGTATCCCGAGGCGGCGCCTGCGGCCGCACCGGTCGCGCCCGCACCAGCGACAGACGCCGCGGAAGCGACGAAGCCGAAGAAGAAAAGCCGGAAGACGAACTAGTAACCGATGACGAGTCCGCATTTCGGTGGGTCTGGGCTCGCGGTATTTACGAACCAGTCACCGATATAAGCGGTGAACTTTTCGGCTACCTATTGAAATGAGATTGAAACTTCTCGAGGGCCTCGAATAACACACTACGATTCTCGAACTTCAAACTGAAATGCCGAAGATCGCTCAACCAGGTTCGCGACCTGCGCCGGGCACGTCAGATCTGATCGTGCCAAAATCGCGTTTGCCTTCGCGATCTGGAAAAGACGCTCGAATTGTTTTGCCGGTCTGAGCGAACGACAAGCCGACGGCACTTATCGGCGTCGATTCAGCGAAGAGAGAAATTGTTTGAAACAAAATAGTCGAGCGCTGGAGGCAACTTCCGAACGCGGATCGCCGGATCGTTTTCGATTTAAATCGCCTGGCCTTCGAGCTCGAAGGCGCGGTCGCGTCATCTCGACGAACGGCTGGCGGAGACTCAGTTTCAAATCTCAAAATGCCGAAATAGGTTCATGAGTTTCGGGGACGTCTGTGAAGTTTAGCAACAGCTTAGCCCTCGTTCGAACATTTTCATTTTTCGGT
>JALHOI010000431.1 GCA_022843085.1 Pseudobdellovibrionaceae bacterium | reverse complement strand
AGATAAAAACGTGGTTTGCCAAAAGGTGCATCGAACCTGGGTCTACGTGAACACATTTCGCCGGTTTCCAAGTGAGGGGCTCAGACCAGTTTTGCCGGGCATTCCCAAATTCTTGTGCCGATAACCGGTATTGCCCTTTAATTTGTGGATATGGAAGTTCACCAAATTGATAAAGAAGTAATTCTGCAAATAATGGATTTGAAGATGAGAATCGCAGCTCCGTTCCCGGCGTATTTTCACAGGCTGGTCGATATCCGAAAGTCAGCCCCAAGTCTAAGCTCAGAGCGATTTCTTTATTTGTGTGAGATCTGTCATCTCTTGATGGGATGGTTGTCCAGAGGATCTGGAGCCCGAGCGACCTTGCCTGATTTAGAAGCCTGGTTGCAATCCTATAGCTTCGACGTTCCAAAAGATGTGCTTCAGGCAATTTTGGATTTAAACAGAGAAAGTAAAGAGCGGCACGCTCGCACTCGCTAATCATAATTTTTTTATAGAGAGTTTCGGGCCTGAACCTCGGGTTCAGTTTTGGCGACGTTTTCGCCTGCAGGATCATTGGGAATTCGGTCGCAACTTCAACCACGCGAACCGGATGATCGCGCCAACCAAGGCGGCTGGAATTGAAATCAATAGAATTATTCCCCAGACCTCAGCCGTTAACTTGGCAGTTAGCGCTAAATTTTTGAGCACGCTGGGTCCATTCGGCTTCAAAATAGAAGCGTCGATCGTGAGCCAAGCTAAGTAAACAAGTCCGACACTTGGAATTGTCAAAGTACTTAGAATCGAGAACTTAATTGCGCGTCTCCACGTACTGGCGGTCACCACAACCAAGCCCTTGCACAGAAGCATCCCGAAGAGAGCAGGTGACGACAGCAACGCGGCCGTCTTCGAGTGAAGGCCCGCAAAGTACAAAAGCTGCAGTCCGATCGCCATAACGAGAACTTCGGGAGCGTAATCCTCTAGCTTCGCTTGCGAAGATCGAGACGATCGAGAAGAGCGCCGTGAAGGACCGCCGATCTTTTCTGCCTGATTGTGTTTGGCCGCACCCATGGGAACTTATCGGCAGTCTTTCCGATCCATTAAAGTGTTTTGATCGCTAGGGGATTATGCCTTTTCTTCTTTCTTTGAGTGTTGCTAAGACTCTGGTGGGAACATCGAGTTCGATTCTTTGTTCTGCACTTGCTCCGGGGAAGAGAACTATCAATCGCTGGAAGGCGGTCGAGTAGTAATAGTCGTCAAAGACAGAGCCCTGCAGATCTGGCTCGCGCATCGCCGAGTACTTGAGGACCAGAACCAGTTCCAGATTCGGGATACCCAACAGCTTAGATGCGTCCAATTGGTCATAGGACTGTTTGACTACCTTTCCAAGCGCAGACTCGTTCTTCAGGCTCTCGAGGCTCCAATCCTTGACCTCGATCCAGCGCCAGGATCCATCTTCGTTCAAAATCGCGATATCGATCTCGCGGTCGATATCGTAACGTTCTGATCGACCGAAACGTTGAAACTGTCGCGGGTACAGTTCGGACAACCGCCTGTTGATAAAAATCTTTGCACCGTTGAACTGCGTTGCGATCACGATCTCCCAGATTTGAGCCTCGATCTGGCGCAGATTGGCTTCAATAAACATGCGACCGGCGTCTTCAGCGATTTGTCCACGAAGTGTTCTAAGTCGCGTTTCGACCAAAAAAACCGCGTCAGCAAACGGGACTTTTAGATTCAAATCTACGCGCAAGGACCGCAACTTGCCGCCGACGAATTCTAAGTCTTTTCTAAGCACATCTCGATCTTGGAACTCCAAAAAACGTTCGTCAGAAACGATCAAAGAACTGCGCGCATCGACAAGCGACGTTACGACGGCAGGATCTCGGGCGGCCAGGCTGCCTGGGGCGGGGCGAAGGGAACTTATCAACGATGGAGCCGACCTCGTCGGTGGCTGATAAATCGGTGGCTCGGAAACTGACGATCGAAACAGGCCCTCGCACGATGCGAAACTCGGTGATGAAGCGTTTGATACGCCAGCCGCTAAGCTATTCGCAGCCAACAGTACAAACAGAATCAAGTATCGAATTACGGCGTTTCTTCGAAGCATTTGATCGAAATCTCCAACAACTGCGAGAGGCGGAAGCTACTAAATTTTAGATCGCGCCGCGCCTGTTATGTTCCTGTCTTTCGGGCAAAGTTTACCTGGTTGAGCCCTTAAGCGTCTCACTCGTCGGCTGCTTCAGCTCGTGTTCAGTCAGGACGCATCGCTGCTATCGCGAGCCACACTTCGATTCGACTCCAAGTAGCCGGTCGGCTACTTGGAGTCGAATTTAAAACGGCAAGGTGAACGACTTCAGACTCTGGCTTTCATTCATTTCGTCTTTGCGGCCGGCCGGAGGCCAAAGCGACAGCAAGAGACAAGATCGATCAATCGCGATCACGGCGATTGTTCGGCCGCGCGAATCGTTTCGATGACAAATTCGCGCTCTTCTTGTGTCATGAAATTTCCGCCGAGCTCTTCGCTGATAAGACTGTCTGCGCGCTCTAATTTGGCTCGCATCGCACGTGACTTCACTTTACGCGAAATTTTCTCGATGCGGTCCCCGTATCCGGACCACTGAAACCAAGGAGTGCCCGAATTCGGACCGGCAAAGACGGCGTCGCCAATCTCGCGTCGAGCCGCTTTGACAGCTTCAATCACAGCTGCACGACGCTCAAGCAGTGCTGCTCCCTCATCGATACTCAAGTAAGGACCCAGCTCTTCGAGCCATTTCGAAGGCTTCGTTTTGACGATTCGATTAAACGACTCTTCGGTACCCACGGTCACTTGAAGTTCGCTGAGGATGCGACCTTTCTCGGTTGCATTGGCTGTTCGCAATCGCGAAACAAGATCGGCGACGATCGCGGGAAACTTCGGAGTCGAACGATGGAGTTCCCGTTGGAACGAGAACTCGTGATCAATTAAAACCAGACGGCCTTCAACGACCATGTAATTGGCATTGTGTCGGTCGTCATAGT
>JALHOI010000430.1:2269-3004 GCA_022843085.1 Pseudobdellovibrionaceae bacterium | reverse complement strand
GCTCGGCCGAAGAATGGCAATACAGGCACTGCATTTTGTACTGGCCCGAATGCAGTTCGTGCGAGAATGCTACAGGCTGCTCAGGCGCATACCCTTTGTTGTAGCCGATCGAACCCCATTCACAAGCCGTCATCAATGTCGCAACGACCGCGAATGCGATCAGCGCCATCGAACGCGGCGCAAACACGCGCCCAAAAAAAATCATCATGCCCATTCCCTCGAACGCGGAGCCACTGAAAAAAGCTGGCGCCGCAATCGGACCGTTGTGTTGACTTGAGTGAGTATAAGTAAGCGAAACATTGCAAATTGAGAAACCAATTTTTATCGAAAGTGAGAAGACATTGAAAACGAAATGCTTCTTTGTTCAGCAACATTGCTCGACTTAAACGTGTTGAGATTGCCTGAAACCCATGACCCGCAAAGCTCTTGTGAGTTCTCGTGAGAATAAACCCGCCCGTTCGGCGTAGGTGCCGAACGGGCGCGCGAGGCAACAGTGCGAAGTCTAAAAAAAATTAGGCGCGAATCGCCTGGCGCGCGCGATCGACCGCGTAGGCGTATCCGACGAAGGCCATATTCAGTAAAATAAAGGCGCTCATATACTCGACGCCGCCGGCTCCGAACCCGTACGAGTGAAGGCCAGCACCGAGCACGAAATTGACTCCGTACCACGCCATGATCACGAGGTTGAACGAAGCGATGGCGCCAATGAGCATTCCAAGGTTCTTTACCCAGCCC
>JALHOI010000430.1:0-2259 GCA_022843085.1 Pseudobdellovibrionaceae bacterium | reverse complement strand
ACCCCAAAAACGGCCCCAGCTGTAGTCGGCCCAAACGCCGCCTAAAATTGTGCCGGCCGCAAGCAGGACCACACCGACTTGAGTGCAGCGGTAAATCGCGATCGTGAGTTGTTCGATTCGGGGCGAAGTCGCCCGGTCGCCTCGTACGACAAAGCCAAGGCCGATGTTGCCGAGCGCCCAAGCTAAGAAGAAGGCCGAGTAGCTAATTGTGATTGTAAGTACGTGTACGACCAGCCACAAGTTCGAACGAAGCACAGGTTCGAGAGGCTGAAGGCTTGCGTCAAGCACATGCGGAACGGCGTCTGCGACGATGTTACACAAGGTCGCGACGATTGCGCCTGCGAGTAAAATGAAGCGCGCCTTCTGTTTGTATTCGAAAATAAAGGCAAAGAGCATGGTGCCCCATGAAACCCAAATCACCGACTCGTACATGTTTGAAACAGGTGGACGACCCGTCAGGTAGACTCGCAGACCAAAACCGTAAGTATGAATGACGAATGCGAGAAGCGCGAGAGTCCACGAAATGGCGACGAGTTGAGGTCCGCCCTTTCTGCCCTCGCGGTTCCAAGCGATTCCCATAAGAATTGCCGACAGAACGTACAGCACCCACGCGACTCGGAAAGGATGAAATTCTTCGTAGTGGACTTCGATTCCGATGTCTTTTCCATCAGGATAGAGGTTCGGGTTCTCAGTGCGAGCCGCGGCCTTAAAATCATCTACGGCTTGAGCAAGCGTCGGCACGCCAGGCTCGGCTGTCGATGCGTCGGCTCCCGGCAGCGCGCGAATAAACGACTTTGCTATCGTCGAAAATTTGTCTTTCAACTCGCCGTCAAGATCGCGCACAGAAAGCCAGCGCTCGGGTTCTTTCAACTGAAGAGGGTCGACGGATTCAGGCGCAGTATTCGGCTTAGGCGGAACCACTCGAAGAATCGAGGCATCCTTGACGGCTTGATAGACACCCAATTGGCTCTCGAGACGCGAGACCGACTGAAAATAGGGATTTAGTTTCTCTTTTGTCTCGCGATACGAGGCCAGGTCTTGAAATACTAAGCCAAGGCGATCGTTCCTAAAAAGTTCTTGAGGCGAAAATCGGTCGCGAGTTTTCTCGAGGTTTAAAGCTTCTTTAAGTGCAGCGAGCTTAAGCTCGATGATCGGCTGGTCATCCCAAAACTGTGGCGCTAAAAACCACGTCATGACAATTTCAAGCGCCGGACGCGGGCGAAGGTCTTTTCCGGGATCATCTCCAGCTTTTTTAACTGGCCTATAGGTCGTTCGACCATAGACAAGCATCAGAGTTTCGCGAGCAAAGGTGTCGAATGGCTTAATTCGTCCTGCGTCTTGAATCGGCAGGCGCTTGAGCGCCTCCATGCCCTCACGCTGGCTCGTCGTCGCTTCTTGTGCGAGTCCGTGACGACCCGAAACCAAAACGAAAGCGGCCATCAGTAACAGCGCGGCCTGCATCAGGCGTCGAAGCGGCGTGTGATCTGATCTACGAAGTGGACTTCGACCTGGCGTCATATCGCTAGCTCCCTTGCACCGCTGATTGAGAAGGTTTTTTCTCCATCCAGGCGCGACGTTTCATATAAAACAAGTGGATTGCTCCAAGCACAATCAGTAATGAACCCAAGTACTTCAGACCGCGCCCCGGATCATGGTTGACTGACAGAACTGAAGACACGGGTTTTCCGGTCGCCTCGTCGGTCTCGAAGCTCGCTTGGTAGAAGGTGTAACCGCCGTGCTTGAGCGGTTCGTTCATCGAAATGAGCTGCTCACCGATGCCAGGAACGTCGACGAGACTTTCGTAGCTCGCCGCACGCAGAGTTCCCTGGTACCGACCGACTCTGAATTCCTTCAGCTTCACATCAAAACTGAGCGGCAAGCGACGATTCATGTACGACACGATGTAGACTTGTTGCTCGGAAAACAATTTAAGAAGCGAGTTGAGGCCCATCCACTGAGTTTTTAATTTATCGGTGCCGGGGGCACGATACTGAATCTTGATCGCCGCATTCGTCATTGGGGTCGGTTTGTCGAGTGGTCGGTAGGTGACCTCTTCCTTCGCGTGCGGCATGTACTTCAGCAGTCGAAACTGAATATCCATCCACCCGGTCTCGATAACTTCGCCGGCCGAGACTGTCCCCTTCTTGATGGTCGGAAGACGCGCCGAGTGAATGTTGTATTCGACTCGCTCGCTATCCATCGGCCGCAAAACGATTGCATTTCGGCCGCCAAAATCGCGGGGAAATTTAGAGACGATCA
>JALHOI010000429.1 GCA_022843085.1 Pseudobdellovibrionaceae bacterium | reverse complement strand
AGGTCAAACGCATCGTAATGCAGCTCCCTTGGCTCGTAATGAAACAGCGGATCTGAAATCTTCCTGATTTCGCGTTCGAGGACCTCTCGCATTTCTTCGGGATCCGCGGTGAAGCGTCGGATCGAGCCCATCGCATTGCCCGTGATGACCCATTCGCGGACAGTTCCTTCGTGCAAAAATAGAACGTTTTCTGCCATCGCTGGCAAATCCTGAAATTGTGTCCGAGCATGAAACCCCGGCGCGTCGCTGGTCTTTAGCTCAACAGCTGGCGCAGCTGGATGCATCTCGAATCGAACAAGAATTTCTCCGTAAGCTTCACCGTTTGCGCCCCGAACGGCTGTCGCCGGATTCGTCCACGCGTAAACGGCCGATCGAGACTTGAGCTGAGGGAAACTTTGAACGAAGGCGGATTGTTTACCGTCCGCGCGAACGTCGGGATCGAGCGGTTTAAAAAACTCGCCGATTGAGCCGCTAGGTTCACGATCATACATCTGCCGGATTGTACTTGCCGGTACCCAAGAGTAAAGGTACCGCGGCGCAGTTATCTTTTTGGCGGTGGCATAGGCGATCTTTTCGGGCGCCGCCATTGAGCTCGACGTCGACGCGAGAACAATCAGAAACATGGCAACGATGCGAGTTGGATAGAAATCGAAGATCACGTCTGTCTCCGAAATCAGTATAGCGTCGAAAGGGTTGCGCGCCCATGGTCGATGTCAAAATAGCTAAGGCGGACAAGCTTTAAGTCCGTACGAGCCGCAATGAGCGACTCTTCGAGGGGCCTAACGGTTTGTCTTGGGCTCGCCGAGCGCGCCATCCGTCGTGACCGGCACCACAAAATTTGTCTCTTTTCCGTCGGCTGTGCCAATGGTTAGGTACAGAATCATCGCGGTCTCGGCGGTCAAGCCAGTCAATAACCCCAGCTCTGACCACAAGTCTTTCGATGATAAAATCGTCTTAAGTTTGTTTTCTCCGACATACTCGACTCGCGTAATCTTTGAGCCCGGCAGAAGCCGCAATGTCGCAAGATACACAGTGTTTAGTATCGGTACGTTGCGAATGATGATGGGAGTTCTCATGATTCCCGCTTCACGAAGAGCTCTGCAGGCTCCAGCGACACATGAAATATTCGTGAGTGCCGAAGACGCTAGTATTGCATCGAGCTTTTTACGTTCTTCAGCTGTTGTGTTGATGCCGAAGCGAAAATGGCCCGTGTGTTTGATTTCGTCGAGTCGCTTCAATGCTGAAATTGATCCCTTGATTCGAAATCCATTTTGAGTGCCAAACAATTTTCCATCGTGTTCAAGATTGGTCGTCGTAAATGTGTCATTAGTTTTCGGAAACCAAATGATGGCCACAGAGTCGTCGACCGCATCGTCAACCGAATCGTTCACCGCTTCGGTCGTCGAAGAAAAAGTCGATCGTGTTAGCTGGCTGATGCGCTCGAAGACAGACGGACACGGCTCGGCCAGAAGGTGCTGCGGCCAAAGCGCGGTCATCAAGGCGGCGATTATGAAAATCGTAAAATGTCGCGCCATTTTTAGTATTTCGGTTTGTGGAAGATTTATTGGTACCGGCCTAAGTCTAGAAGTCGTTGGGTGGTCTTAGCGTTTTAGAACTCGGGCCTATCCGTCCAGGCGCAGCGCCAGTGCGTTCTCACTGGCTCAGTGCGAGGTCTGTTGTTGTGTTAGGGCTGGCGCCGGCGAGAGAAATCAAAAACGTCATGCAGCTCAAGTTGTAGTGAAAAATCTGATGCTGCAAACAGATGCTAAGAAGGTTGCACGGCATGGAGATACTACGTGCTCACAATCACAAACGAAAATCGGATCACGTCAATCCGCACATTGGTGAAAGAGGAACGTCGAATCGGCGGCTGGTCGCGGTGACGAACGGTTCGATTCTGGTCAAAAGAAATTACTGTTATTTGGATTGCAGTTGTTTGGTTCGTCGAGTACGACCGTCGACTTCCGCGGGGGGTATTTATTAAATTTTTGATCGCATTATTTTTGTTGTTCGCAGCAAGTCCAGCGTTCGCCGCCACTTGTTTTGATCTGTCGGCTGACGGAAAGACCTGGGCCGCAAACGCGCCAACGCTGTGTGTCGAGCCGAATACGGATGGAGAGTCTGAGTACAAGTTAACACTGTCGAGAGACAAGAAGACGGTCGCTGTTTACTTCTTGAACTCGTTACCATCGGCTGCATTAGCGTTTGGAGTCAGCGCGAAGGAAAGTTCACTGCTCGACGAGAGTGTGACCATTTTTATCGGTCACGGCGAAGTCATGATCGGTAGCAAAAAGTACTTCTACAAAGAATAGTTTGAAGAAATCTTCAGGCATGCCGACTAACGCAAAGAGTCGCCATGCATGCCGAAAGCCACTTATCTTACGGATATTGTTCGAATTACTTTAAAATTACTTGGTCGAGCAGAAGCTTTGCCCCTACTATTGAGGGCGATGGCTGGACTGACTCCAACTCAAAAGATTGCACTCAAGAATCGCTCGGATCGCGCAGCTCAAGCGCGTGCGGGTACTCTTCGGTCAACTCGAGTTGAGGCGTCTCCCGGTGCTGAGGGTACCGCTCGCTCTAAAGATTTGAGTACTTCGGTCTCGATCGCGGGCGTTCCTCTCAGGCTGAAATCTTCTCACGACGTAGAAACAGTGAACGAACTTGTACGCATGGTGGACGAAAAGATTCGCCAGGCCCTTCCTTTGACGAAAACAGGTTCGATCCAAAATGCTTCCATCCTCGCGGCGCTGAATATGGCCGAGGAACTGTTGATTCTGAAACGACGCGCTCGCGAGCTGGTCGACAGCTTGGAAATACGTGTCGCACGCGTGACTGAAGACCTGGAGAAGTCCGGCCCGACGGCTTAATTGCCGAAGGGAGACTTTGTGTTTTCGAAATTCGAATGGCGCATGAAAATGAAGCGCCTTCTCACCGAACGCCTTGGCGGAAACCCGGCCGAGATCACAGCTCGCGACGAGCGCGTGGCCGACGGTATTCGCTCCGCTC
>JALHOI010000428.1 GCA_022843085.1 Pseudobdellovibrionaceae bacterium | reverse complement strand
CTAAGCTTCCGAGTATTGCGCTTTCACAAGCAAGCGGCGGGCAAATAAACCTAGCCGAAGCCGTGCAATCGAAGCCGATGCTTTTGATTTTTTACCGCGGTGGCTGGTGTCCTTACTGCAACGTTCAGCTTCAGGACCTTCGAAAAATTGAAGGCCCGTTGAGTAAGCTCGGCTATCAAATCGTGGCCGTTAGCCCAGATCAACCTGATCTACTGAAAAGCTCAGTCGATAAGAACAAAATCGGTTACACGTTAGTCTCTGACTCGAAAGGCGAGTTGATGAGAGCAATGGGCATCGCGTTTCGAGTGGATGATGAAACCGTTGGGAAATACAAAGGCTACGGAATCGATCTCGAGGCCGCATCAGGACAGAACCATCACTGGCTTCCGGTGCCTTCGGTGTTTATCATCGACCGAACGGGTACTGTTACGTTCTCTTATGTAAATCCGGATTATCGCATCCGTCTTCCTGCGCCGTTAATTTTGTCTGCGGCAGAAACCGAATTCAAAGCTCTGAAGACGAAATAAGAAACAAAGAGGGCCGCCGGCCTTTTGCTGCGGTTTGATTTGTAGATGCGGACGTAGAGAGAATTCAGTAAGCTTCACCAACGATCCAATTTTGGTCACTGACGAAAGCGCCGGTGCCCGGCTTAGATAAGCTGGGCGTACGAATCGTGCGGCCGACTTTTTGCTTCGCTGAAAGCCGATGAAAAGTTCGAACGGCTCGAAACTCTTGGCTCTCAGCACGACGGTGATTTCTTCAATGCAGAAACGAGCGAGGCTTTCGAAAAGATCATGTCGTTCACGCCAGGTCCAGTTCGCGGCCAAGCAAAGTTCTTCTTGAACTAAGGTGCGCGCCCTAAAGGTCCTGATTGTCGCTTAGAGTGATTTCAATAAATGGAGGAAAAATGAAGAATATTTTGTTCGGCGTAAGCCTACTCTGGGCCCTAGGAAGCGCGCCGAGCGCACACGGTGAGTCTCTGTACTTTGACGGCGCATCTCTGAAGCCTGCGAAGACTATTGCGATTCTCAGTGTCGCCAGGACTGCTGAAACTTTGGCACGCGAGACACAGATTGCCAGCGTGCTAGATCAGAATCGCAGTCAGCTGAGGTACTGCTACGAGCAGTCGCTTCACACTGGTCCAATCGCTCGTCTTGACCTCGCACTGTACATGACTGTAGCGGCGGACGGAACCTTTGGCGAGATAACGGCTGATGTCCTCGAGTCAGAAGAGAACCGAGCGCTCTTACTTAACGTCGTGTCGTGTGTTTCAAGGCGGATTAGAACTCTGCGAGCTCCGCCGGCAGCGACGGACGCATTTGTGAGAATGTTCACGACGTTCGCTACCGAAAAATAGGCTTTCGGTCCCTGGCTTTCAGATTTTCGGGTGGCGCGGTTCAGCCTAGCGGATTGATTCGGGTAGCTGGGTCAACCAACGTTCGTCGAGGCTTTTCAAAATTTCGTAGTACCTTGCTCGCTCACGATCGGTCAGCGACCGTGGGGCCAACTGCAAAACCGTTTCGTGGGCATAAGGCAGCGACGACAGGGTTCGGTCGAGACGCTCGAGGCTCTCGGTTGCGCGATTTAAAAATCGTGCACGGAAGGTCGAGAACGTGACGTTTGATCTTAGTTCTAACGCGCGCTGAAGTTCGGGGTTGGCCGTTCCATCGGCGATCTGATTAAAAGCCCTTAGAGCCCCGCCGTAGCGACTGCCCGGAATCATAATGAGATCCAGCCCCGAAACAAAAGCATTCGCATAGGCCGCATAGAGCGCGTCGCCTTGCAGTTGGCCATAACCGCCCATCCACATTGCGTCTGAAACCCGAACACCTTGAAATTGAAAACGGTCTCGAAGAATACCTTCCAGTAGCACCGATGATTCGGTTGTCAGGTTGTCTGGGTCGATCAGCGGAAACTTACCGTGCGACGCCATCACCGAAAGTCGCGTCTCAAGCGCGTTCGCGTTTGAATACGAAATCAAATCGCGAAACGGAGCCAAGTGGCGATCCGATTCAGCTGTGTTTTGCGCAAGAGACAGACTTTCGACGTCGTGCGTATCACCACCGTTTTGGCCCAAGCCTGGGTAGTGTTTTGTGACCGCGACGACCGGGCCTGCCTCTGCGACAGCCTGCGTGTAGGCCGATAAGCAGCGCGAGACTAGACCAGGGTTGGTTGCGACACCGCGAACCGAGAACAAACGCTGTGCGAGGTCTGAAACGAGCGCCAAAGGGTAGTTGATACCGACAGCCGCAAGCTCTCTACTCATAATCTGCCCGTGAAGAGCGCAGAGTTCAGTATCAAACTGCGCCATCGAGCGCCCAAGCCACGCGCCGTGCGCAAGGTCCGTAAAGCCAGCTCGAAATCGCTGAATACCGGCGATTTGTTTTCCGCTTGGCGACATCGGAAGTCCGCCGCCCTCGTAGTCGATCGAGAAAAAAGCTGGCAAATGCCCCGCACTTTTCAAAATCTTTGAGTAATGCGATGTCGTCGCCGCGAGTTCACGCCAGCCGCCCCGAGAAAAGTTCCAGAAGACGACTCCGCCCGGAGGATCTTTTCGAAAAGCAGAACTGAGGCTTGAAGACACAACTGCACTCGACTGCTCAACTAAAAAAAATCGCGACAGACGACGAGCTAGCCTTGCTGGATCTTTAGCTTCTGGCGAAATTGCGAAGGCTCCATACGATTCGGCCGACGAAGCCAAGGGTGGTGCCGGGGTCATCGCCGCTACATCTTGCGATCTCGAACAGCCGAATAAAGTCGTCGATAAAACTAGAAGTGAAAGAATGAGTGCGGTGCGGGTTGAAGGTATTGCCATCGGCTCTCTTTAATCGATTCGGCGCTTGTTGGCGAGAGCCGTCGGCCTCACCCGTGTTCCAACGAATCAATAACAGGATCGTCAAACTTTTCTACGGCACAAGAATGCTTACGTCTGCGCGCTTTGAACAGCTTCAAGCCTTCGCTTGGCGTCTTGTGCCTCAGCCTGCAGCCGCCACATACGCGCGTATTCTCC
>JALHOI010000427.1 GCA_022843085.1 Pseudobdellovibrionaceae bacterium | reverse complement strand
ATTTTATAATTACTTTTATGAAAACTTCTTGAACCTGCGGGTCGCTAAAATTCCGGCTGGTGTCGACGCCAAGCTTTACAAAAAATCGATTTTTCAACTTGTGCGGGCGGTTCGGAACTTCGACCTTAAAGCCGAGGTCGCGAAACTTAAGAACGTCCACCTTGTAATCGCCGACGAAGATGACTCGCGGCTAAAAGTCGACCAACTGAAAGTCTGGTCTCTCGTGCCGACACGCGAGCGACGCTCACTTGCGACCGTCACCGGCGTGGTTCATGCGTTACCCGATGAAGCCCCTCACACAACCGCCGAATGGATTGAAAATGTGGCACGCGATGCTCGCGACCTACAAAACGGCGAAGAATACCTAGTCGAAGGTCGATAATCTCGATTGCTTAAGAGGCAACTTCTGACGGCCTAATCAACGCGCCAGGCTTCAAGCCGGCCAGAATGGTCTCACCGATTTCTGAAAATTGCGCGTGTTGTCCGATGTTCCATCGCGAATGAAACTGTAAAAATACATCGACCATTCGCGGGTCAAACTGCCGACCCGCAAATTCTTTGAGTTCCTTGTAAGCAACGGCAGCGGGAAGTCCTTTTCTATACGGGCGACTCCACGTCATCGCATCAAAGGTATCGACAACTAAGATAACTCGGCTCGCGATCGGAATTTTTTCGCCCATCAGGCCTTCGGGGTATCCGCGCCCGTCATACCGCTCATGATGATGACGTACACCGGGCAGCGTTTTTGCGAAAAACTCGACGCTGCTGATCGGCTTCAGAATTTCACAAGACAGAAGCGGGTGAGATTTCATCACTTCGTATTCACTGTCGGTGAGTTTCGAGGGCTTCATCAAGATATCGTCGGGCACGCCGACCTTGCCGATATCGTGAAAGAGGCCAGCATATTCGATGACCCGGCATTCCGATTCGGGCAGACATGCGGCTTCAGCCAATAGGCGCGCCATTCTCGACACCCGAACGCAATGGTCAAAGGTCTCGGCGTCCTTCTCTTTCACTTTGACCATGATCGACTGAGCAATCTCAACCGACCAATCTGGTATGTCTTTAGAAGTCCCGTCTGCCTTCTCGTCTGCCATCTCGTCTGCCATCTCGTGTGCCATCCCCATAGCTTATCGGAGATCGATCAGTGTGGCTGCAGTGAGGTTCAAGAGTTTGTGCAAAGATTGAGCTAAATCTCAAAACTTTAAAACCGCGTTCCGCCCCATGTTGAGGCGTTGCGCGGTTAAAAACGAGCCGAATCGGATCGACGACAGAAACTACTTCACCGCGCGTTCGGCGGTGTCGAAAGCTGCCTTGCGAACATCGTCGACAACCCCAAGGCCAAATTTCACAGCCTCTTGCTGATATCGCATCGCCTCATGGGTCTGTGCGGTGTAGTATTCGACGGCTTTCCGTGAAATCGCCATTCCCTGTTCAGCAACCGTGTAAGAGGCTCGAATCTGCTGAGCGACGAGGTCCTTCCAGGTTTGAGTCGCAGCTTCAAATCCCTTTACATCGTAACCTCCGAAATCGAAGAACGGAGCAAAGCTAGGACGTGACGATGTTTTATCTTTTCCAGTCGACTCAGAATTCGTGGCTGCCATAAAAAATCCTCCATCAGGTTTCGTTCGGGCTCTAGAATTCTCTGGCTCTACAAAAATCGCAAACGATTGCTGGTTTTCGGTCGATTTATCGACGTCGTAGAGCGCGCGCTCTGAATAGAGCTTGAACTCTAAAAGTGCTGTGCGACGGCCCTGCCAAAATTATTTTCGCACACCGGCCATTTTCATATTACGGTCGCACCATGGTTGCGAGTCGGCTGGGGCAATACGTTGAAAAGCTCGAACGGAATTTCGAAGTTCGTTTCGAGAGTGTCGCGCGCGACCCGCGGCTTCTTGCGTTTGTTGCCAGCTCAATCAATTTGGCCGCGTTCGTTCGAATCGAAAATCGAAAACTCAAAAATGAACTGACAAGCCTTCGCGCCCGATTGCGGCGAGGCGCTCGCGGATGAGAGCATTGGGGCTGCTCGAGCGCATTCCAAACTCGAGGCTGACAAAGCCGTGGCTGAGCAGCGAGTTGCTTGAAGCCTCGCCGTCGCGAGTTGTCTTTCGCGAGGGCTCTCTTCAAGTAAAAATATACCAAAGCCACGAAACCCCCGCGCGCGGCCAAGTATTGCTGTTTCCGTCGCTGATAAATCGTCCCTACATTCTCGATTTGGGGCGAGGTCGCAGTCTCATTGGGGCCCTCGTTCGGTCCGGCCTCGAGGTGGTTTTGTTTGACTGGGGCCAACCGGGCGAAGCCGAACGCGACCTTGGGTTGTCTGGCCTCATCGCGGGCCGAGTTCCGCGCGCACTGACGAGTGTGCACGCCGCTTCAGAATTCGGCGAATCCGACGAACGGCCCCGCACCCTGATGGGCCACTGCTTGGGAGGCAACCTTGCGTTGCTTTTCGCGGCTCAAGTTGAAATTTCGAACTCGAGCCTTTCGTTGGATCGCCTCGTTTGCCTGACAACGCCGATCGACACTGAAAACTCGGCACTTCTCAATACGTGGTTTCAGACACCAGAGTGGGACCCTCACCGCTTCGCACAGAGCCTCGAAACGATTCCGTGGCCGCTGCTTCAAGCAAGTTTTTTGATGTTGAGGCCAACAATGACCCCACGGCGTTGGCTTCAGTTTGCACGCCACCTCACTGAGCGCGACTATCGCGAATCGTGGCTTCAGATGGAAATTTGGTCGAATGATAACATTTCCTTCTCATCCGAACTCTTTAAAGATCTGCTGGTTCCGATGTATCGCGACAATGCGTTCGCCAAAGGTTTTCGCAGTATCGATCGCATTCGCCTGCCGGTTTTCTCGGTCGCGGCGCTCGATGATCACATTGTCCCCATCGAAAGCTCTCGAGCCCTGAAGTCGGCTTTGCCTCTCGCGTCTCACGAATTTTACGAACTGTCAGGTGGCCACATTGGGGCTGTACTTTCAAAACGCACGCGCGAAAAAATTTAGCCGAGGCTGAT
>JALHOI010000426.1 GCA_022843085.1 Pseudobdellovibrionaceae bacterium | reverse complement strand
CAGCAAACACAACGGGCAACCTCAATGTTGCGGTCGGAGCTGACGCGCTCAGCGTCGCAACGAAGGGCCAGCATAATACCGCAATCGGTGCAGGCGCGTTGGGTGCAACTACTATCGGAATTTTCAACGTCGCTGTCGGCCGCCTGGCTTTAGGTGCAAATACGACGGGCTCTGACAACGTCGCGGTAGGAAGAAACGCGATGGGCGGTTCGACATCGGCCGGCCGCACGGTTGCTGTCGGAACGTCGGCACTTTCGTCTTTATCGACCGGAAGCTTCAACACGGGCGTCGGCTACGAAGCCTTGAATGCGACCTCAACAGGATCGTATAACACCGCAATCTCGCACCAAGCGATGTTCTACAATACGACGGGCAGTGAAAACGTATCGATCGGCCACAATGCTCTGTGGGATAACGAGAGTGGCAACGAAAACGTCGCGGTCGGCAACCTATCGATGCTTCAAACAAACGCGTGGCGGAACACCGCTGTTGGTTATGCGACTTTAAACACGAACACGTCGGGAGCCGCGAACGTCGCAATCGGCTGGAGTGCTCTTTCAGGAAACACAACCGGGACAACAAACATCGGGCTCGGCTATCGCGCGGGCGGACTTCCAGGTGTCGGCCAGCAAACCGGAAACAACAATATCTATATCGGTACTGACGCACGCCCCGCCAACACCGCCCGGATTGATAACGCAATCGCCATCGGTAGAAACGCGATCGTCAGCGCCAGCAATACTTTGGTTCTCGGCGGTACAGGTAACGATGCGGTCAATGTTGGGATCGGTCTTACCGCGCCGACCTATCAGCTTCAGCTCTCAAGTGACTCGGCCGCAAAACCCGGCTCGGCGACATGGGACGTAGCTTCGGATGCACGACTTAAAGATGTTAGAACCCAATTTACTCGCGGGCTCGATGCCCTCGAAAGTTTGACCCCGGTCTACTACAACTACAAAGCCGGAAACGCACTGGGGCTTCCAAGCGATGAAGAGTTTGTCGGCATCATTGCACAAGACGCCCAAGAATCGATTCCCGAGGCGGTTCGGAAAACCCGCAAAGGATATCTGCAGGTTCAAACCGATTCAATCATCTGGACAATGCTAAACGCGATCAAAGAACTCCACAGTCACAATTCGAAACTTGAACTTGAAGTCGAAAGACTCAAATCGATGAACGACGAAATTTTGACGAGACTCGAAAAACTCGAGCGAAAATAACCTCAGTTAGGCGTGCAAAAGATTTCGTCGGCCAAGTTGAAAGCCACAATTCGAAGCGACTGATCAGCGAAGATGACACCGAAGGTGTCATCTTCTTCGTCTTCAGGCGAGTCACCGTCTGGCCACGCGATTTCGACTTGGTTATACGTTTTGCCATTGATCGAAAACGTGTCGTGAATGAGAGAGCTAGCATAACTTTTTTGTCGAAGCACATTGACGGCTGCATCGGTCGTCTTGATGGACCGATCTTTAGCGACAATCACCGCCGTAAGAACTAACTGTCGCTGAACATCGACCCGAAGCGCGTTCACAACTTCCCTCGAAGCTTCCTTCAAAAACAAAAACTTGTTGTGATCTTGCTTTAAAGCTTCGTCGTAACCGTCGTCAGTTAAGCCACAGTTCGAACCGGGCAACTTGGCCTGACGCACGCTGCGCTCAATCAATAATGGGTCTGCGTTCACTACAGATGCCACGAACGACCACAGAAAAATTAAACAACATCCAGTGACCTTCAATTTCATGAGCTCTCCAAAGACGCGAAGCCTAGCACGGTGCCCCATATCAAGTCCACGACAAGGCCGAATCTAACCGTCGGCTATTCGTACGCCTTGCCGCCACCAGCTGCAGTCTCGTGGTCAACGAAAGCCTAACTTAGTTGGCTGGTTGGTCGGGTTTCGCAGGTTGCGCCCGTCCTGTGTCTCCACAAAACACTGCGCCTCGAATAACTCGACACCCGTAACCGCAGAAAACGGCTCCGCCAATCACAGAACATTCGGGCGTAACGCACGTCGATTGTGCTTTTGAAAAGCTGGGCGTAAGAAGTATCGCCGAAATCACTAACAAAAGATATCTCACCAGAACCCCCCCTTTTTTTTGCGAGCACCACTCGCAGAATCGACCGCTCGAAAAAAGCGGGCACCGCTACGACGTAGCTTCGAAAATGAGGAAAAACAACGATGCTCGGAAGAAAACTTTTTAATGGCAAAGCGTTGTAACGATCGCCCATTGATCTCGGCAATCATCGGTTTTTACGCCAAAGCTTCTGATGATTAAGGTGATTGTAAAAATAGAAAGCTCGTAAGTAACAGCCAATGAACCATTTTTGATCTCTAAAGGAAGATTCAATTTTACAAAACCGCGATCAAAAACTGACCTGGCTTTGAACAAAGTCTGACAGCCAAACCAGGCCTTCAAATTGATTTTTGTACACGGCCGTCAAAAACATAACAGGCGAAAAAAAATAACCCCGTGTTAGAACCCAGACCTAGCTGAAGATGATGTTGCTTCTGGCGATTTTGGGTTGGTCGACGTCTGAGTCGGTTTGCATCCGACTGCTAACGCTTAAAGGGTGTGAGGTTTCCATGTACAAGAGTTGGCACCGAACGTCCTTCGTATTTGCGATTGCGGCTTCCGGACTATTCCACGCACGACTTGCCCAAGGCCGAAGCTGTTTAGATCTGTTCCGAGCCTCTGAAGCGAGTGAACTTTCACATTACGTTGAAAGTGAGTTAAATCCGGCGCCACGCGATGTGAAATCAACCTTGTTTAACATCGCTCTCGGAAGAACTGTTGAACTGCGTGACAATCTAACTTTCGCTTGGCGCAAAACCGACTTGAGTGCGCTGCCAAGCCTCAAGCCGTTCATACCTGATCCGAATGGTGTTTTAGAGGCAGCACTCGATGATTCTCCGTTTGTACTGCTTCCGGTCGAGATTCAAAACACGATTTTAAGCCGCTCCAGCGAAACTTCTCGCGCTCAATCAATCGACCCAGTTTCCGAATTTCTTCGCGATGCGATTTTGAAGCATC
>JALHOI010000425.1 GCA_022843085.1 Pseudobdellovibrionaceae bacterium | reverse complement strand
ATCAGAGCTTCGACCATTGAATCGAAAATGGTATTCACAACCGTTTCGGCTTTGACACGAGTGATTCCGGCTTTTTCGGCGATCAAATTTATAAGGTCAGCTTTGGTCATTCGTGGGCCCAGGAAGTGTTTGAAAACACTCAAATTATAGAGTCACCGAAACCAGGGGCAAATGAATTTCATGATGCCCCTCAACGCTTGGACGCTGCGTTAGAGGGCGCTGTCGTCTGGCACAAGCCCGTGCGCGTAATGCTCGGTCATGTAGAGCGTCATCGAGCTCACAAGAATGAATAAATTCAGCGAAAATGCTTCGGTCATTGTTCCCCAGTAGAGGCCGGCCACATGAAAGGCGCACTGACTTGCGAAGCATCCCGCCGCCAAGACCCGATGGCGATGGTGCGAGGCCGGAATCTCGTGAAACAAGCGAAGGGTGTTAAGAAGATGATGAAGTATGAACGCAAGATAAAGCGCCAGACCAATTAGGCCAGTTCGCGCCAGAATCAGAAAGTAGATATTTACTGACTCGTAGCGAGTTCCGCTGGCCGAAGTTTCAAATTGAATATCGGGTGTGGCGCCGGCGATCCCCAAGATCGGAGAGTTTTCCCAGACCCTTACAAGGCTGTTCATCTGCGCACGATGGAGGTCGGCCCGGGCGGTTTCTTCACTTTCAATTTGCGCCCACAGTTTTGATCCACTTTGAGGCTGATCAGACGAATCAAAGGCGATGAATAGAAAAAACCATAACGCCGCGATCGAAGCTAAAATAGAGAGTAAGAGTTTAAATCGTCGATCACCTGGAAATAACAGAAGGGCTGCGGCGCCTGCGGCTCCGGCCCACCAAAGACCTGTGCGATACGTGAACACCAGTGCGAGCGCGATCAAAACCGCAACGCCGAAGCCGATCCACGTAAGTTTATCAGTTTCCTCACGGTCGCGACGCAGACAAGCGGCCGCGACGGGAAAAGGCAGAACACAGGCAAAAAGAGTTGCGAGCGCTTCGGTCGAGCCGAAAAATCCGCGCGGAATAAAATAGGGCGCGGCTCCGGTCGGAGCCCGCGTTAACGATTCGCCAGTCAGCCAGTCTACACCTTGAAAATGCTGAATCCAGGCCAAGATCGCTGTCACAGCGACAGTGCCGACAAGTGCGACGATGATCCGGTTGAGTCCCGGAAAAAGCTCCCACGCGTAAACAAACAAATACAAGAGCGGAATCCACCTTAAGTTGCCGATTCCCTCGACGACGATTGTTGCAAGCTCTGGCGCCGAGCTCGCTGTTAGCGTCGAGGCCGCGACGCTAATCAGGCCAAAAAACAAACAGGCCGCAAGACTGAGATCTGGCCCAAGCCGGAAGAAGCTAAATTCTCGATACCGGGCAAAAGCATCGATGCCGATATAAAACAGCGTCAGCACTGCAAGTCCCCATGAGGCGATCTCAGTTGCAGCTCGCGAAGTTGCCAAGAAAATCGGCAGCGACAACATCAGAAGTGGAATCAAAAAACCGATGACCTGCTTGGCAATGTGAACAGTTCGCTCGTGGCCCACTTCAAGATCAGCGCGGTATACCCAGCGCCCGCGCACATGCTCGCGACGACGAGCCGCGGGTGATCCGATTCGATTTTCGTTAATCATGCCACCCGCCGATACTGACCGGTCGCCTCAAGAATCGAGCGGTAGGCCTTTAAAGTTTCGACAACCATTTTTTCTGGATCGAAAAGCGCTGTAATTTTAGCTCGAGCCGCTTCGCCAATTTCAGCGACCGGCAAGCGATTCTCGAAAACCGCAAGCATGAGCTCGGTGATTTCGTTGACGTCAGCGGGTCGCACCAGAAATCCCTCGAGGCCGTGTTCAAGCATCGCGGCCATCGGGCTCATCTCTGAACCTATGACGACCTTTTTTTGCGCCATCGCTTCAAGCAAAGAGGGTTCGAATCCAGAGGTGCGTGCCGATAGGTTCACAAAAATGTCCGCACGTGCGATCGCACGAACTTGATCGTCTCGATCGAGGTCGCCCGTAAAAATCACTTTGCTGCCCAAAGCCAACATCAAAGCTTCAAACTCGATCTCTTTAAATCGCGGCCCATCGCCGATGACAATCAGTCGCGAGTTCGGTTTGCGAATCGCCACCCGCTCAAAGGCTTGAAGCAGGTTGCGCATCTCGCCGATCTCGCCCATGTCGCTGACGGTCACGGCGACATGCATCGACGCTGGAATGTTCAGCCACGAACGATCGTCGACTTGCGAATTTTCTTCCTCGGCTTTGAGTGCTCCGATTTCAATTCCGTAGGGAACGTTGTGAATTTTCGAATCAGGATAAAGATAATATCGTTCGAGCGCGAAACGTTCACGTGGGCTTCCTGCAAACACGCCGTCGGCGGTCGCGAGAAGCTGTCGATCTTTTCCAAAGTAAGTCGAAAGAAACTTGAGGCCCACGCTAAATCCGGTGCCCAGAATCCCACCCAGAGTTTCTTGTCCCATCCCCATGATCGCAAACAGATCGGCGAGATGGGTCGCTTGAACATCATAGGCCATGGCGAAGCCGTGCTCACGCTTCATTAGCCCGACCCGAACGGCCGAACTGTCGAGCGCATGAACCAAATGAAATCGTTTTTCGCGATGAAGCTCTAAAAATTTTGAGCGCACTAAATCTTGAAACCGAGGCTGATGAGCTTGCGACCTCAAGCGAGAAATTCTGCTCGGTGCGATGCTGACTATTCGAACGCCGTCGGCTTCACGAATGTTGGTCGCGCCGCCAAGATTTTCACCGGTGATAATCGTGACGCTGTGACCTCGAAAGGCGAGCCCGCGTGCGATCAAGCGCAAAAAACTTGGTCCGCTATTGCGCCCGCCGGTCTGGATCAAAGGCGCATACTGCGAAATCAACGCAATGTTGAGCTGATCGGGAATCGGCCGCCGCTTCGGAAAGATCATGTTGCGAAAACTGAGATTGCGAAATGATGGCATCAGATCTGAGCCTACGGAGTCGCGCCCGATCGGGCAATCTGGGAATAAATTCTTGAGACGTGATTTGCTGCAACATCAC
>JALHOI010000424.1 GCA_022843085.1 Pseudobdellovibrionaceae bacterium | reverse complement strand
CCACGAGTTGTTAGGCCGACAAGAAGTGGCCAGCCTCATCGAGAATCTGAAAAAATCTTACCCGAAAGTCGTCGAAGATCTGATTCCAGATCCGCTGTCGGCGGGCGGAGTCGTTCGAGTTCTACAGAACCTTTTGCGCGAACAAGTTTCCATTCGCGATCTTTTGACGATCTTCGAGACGCTAGCGGACGAAGCGATTCGAACGAAAGACACCGATGTACTTACCGAGAGCGTGCGCAAGGCGCTGGCTCGCGGAATTTCGTCTCGCTACAAAGACGAGAATCAGCGCGTGAATGTACTTAACCTTGATCCCCGGCTGGAAGAGATGGTTTCGAACTCGCTTCTTCAGACGGAACAGGGCATTCAGCTTGTGATGGACCCCAGGTCGGCGCACGACATGATCGAAGGTATCGCGTCGACCATCGAGCGCCACCCTGAGATCGCCGGCCAGCCTATTCTGCTTGTCAGCCCAACTGCTCGCCGGCATATCGCGAAGCTAACGACTCGATTTATTCCGCAGCTTGTTGTTCTTTCGCACAACGAAATTTCAAGTGACGTAAGCGTTCGCTCGGTAGCGACGGTGGAGACTGCCCATGCGGGTTAAGAAATTCGAAGCCAAGTCGATGAAAGATGCACTTCGTATGGTGAAGGCCGAGCTAGGGCCCGATGCTGTGATATTGGGAGCGCGAGAAAACAAGCGTTCGTTTGGTCTTGCTGGCGAGTCATCGTACGAAATTACAGCCGCGGTTTCTGAATCGACGCTGCAAAAAAAGCGTTTCGTAGAGTCTCGCTTGAAAGACGACGACCGCGAAAAATTTCGTACAGCTGGTGCCTCGGCACAGAAGCGCATGATCGAGAAAATGGTTGATCGACGCCTTCTGGGTCAACGGCAAGAGCAGCAAGAGCGAGACGCAAAGGTTTCTGCCGTGCGAGCTCAAAGTCTTTCGAGTCGACCGAGGGCCATCACGGCAATCAGCTATATCGACATTCAAGACGATGCACCCGTGCAGCCCGTCTACGCGCGGCGGGCGGCTCACCCAGAACCCCGCGTGCGTGCACGTGAGTCTCAAGGTGGCCTTGAGACCGTGCGGCCAGCGAAGCCTCTTCAATCTCCGCCCACCGATGTTCGAAATCGAATTCGAAGTCTCGCACGCGAGGCTTTAGAGGCGGGTCGACCTGTAGAAATGGCGCGAAACGTTGCGGCAACTTCTGTAACGTCTGCGACGGCTAAAAGCCAGACGGCCGACACGCAAGAGATCGATTCACTTCGCGGCGAGATTCAGCGGCTTCAGGGATTGCTTGAAGGGTTTCAAAAAGTTCCACAGACTTTTCAGGGCGCCTCGCATCCTGGTGCAGAGTTCGGTCTTGGCTATGACTTCAGTCGCAGTTATCAAAAGTTGATCGAGACCGGCGTCAACAACGAACTGGCCGCCGAGATTCTGTCTCGTGCCTCGCAAGAAATTGATGTGATGAACGCGAAAAAGCCATCCATCGTTGAGGCTTGGGTCGCGAAGTGGTTTCTGCAGAACATTTCGATATGCGCGCGGCCGCTTTCTGGAAAAGTGCACGTTTTCACTGGGCCGATGGGCGGTGGCAAGACGTCACAGCTTGTGAAAACGGCGGCTCAGTTGGTGATTCGTGATAAAAAGCGAATCGCCGTCGTGTCAACAGACACAACGAAGGTTGGAGCCGTGGATCAACTGAAGATCTACTGTCAGATTCTCAACGTACCTTTCGCTGTGGTTCGCGACAAAGCCGATTGGCAGTGGCTCGAACCCCAACTACAAAATGTCGACCACATCCTCGTCGATAGCCCGGGGCTTGCTCTTACGGCTGTCGATGAAATTCAGCGTTTGCGAAGTTTGATGCCACCGACGGATTCGGCGAGCGTCCACCTCTGCCTGTCCTCGGCCATGAAAGAACAAGATGCTCTCGAGGCCGTACGCCGGTTTCGAATAGTCCAGCCGACCGACCTTGTATTCACGGCGATCGATATGAGCGTTCAGCATGGAGTCATCGCTACCGTTCAACTTCGTTCAGGTTTGCCGCTGCATTCATTCGGGCTCGGTCCTCGAGTTCCTGAAGATTTTGAAGTGGCAACCAAAGAGCGGGTTCTCGACCTTCTTTTTAAATTGAGTTCCTTAAGGAAATAGCGCCTCACGTTTCGGAGATTAACGACATGAGTTTTGGTTCAAATAGCTACGGTTCGAAGACGTTCTCATCCGACATGACGGGTCGATCAACGCGGGTCATTTCGGTCACTTCAGGAAAAGGCGGCGTCGGCAAAAGCACAGTTGTCGCAAACTTAGCTGTCGAATTCGAGAAACGCGGGCAGCGTGTTCTCATGTTTGATGGTGATCTCGGCATGGCCAACCTGGACATCATGTTTCAGGTGAAGCCGAAGTACTCGGTTCAGGATGTGATCGAGGGCCGCGTTGAGCTACGAGACATTCTGGTCGAGATTTCACCGTCACTTTCACTGGTTCCAGGCGGTACGGGGCTTTTCGAGCTTCAAAAGTTGCCTGTTCATTCGAAGCAGCTTTTGCTCGACCAAGTTAGCGACCTGGGTACCATCTTTGACGTGATGCTGATCGATACGGCTCCTGGAATCGCCGACAATGTCTTGTATCTAAATTCTGCAGCCCAAGAAATCGTTGTTTTGCTGACGCCAGATCCGTCGTCGCTGACCGACGCTTACGCGCTAATCAAAGTCCTGCATCAGCGGCAGAAAGAAACTCGATTTTCGATTGTCTGCAATCAGGTGCGCGATGAGGCCGACGGCCGTCGGGTCTTCGAGCGACTTCAATCGGTTGCGGCAAGGTTTTTACCGGTAACGCTGGCATATCGCGGATCGATACCGTCAGATCCGCACCTTCGGCAATGCACCCGGGGCCAGCAAATTATCTGTAAAGCTGTTCCGCAAGCTGATTCGGCTCGGGCTATCTCTGGCCTCGCGCAGACACTTTTTGAAAACGGGCAAGAACAAAGCTTCGAGGTCGAGTGTAAAGGAAGTTTACAGTTTTTCTGGAAACAACTGAT